>JAVXWR010000343.1:0-3968 GCA_032230725.1 Actinomycetota bacterium | reverse complement strand
AGCACAAGGACCCGGCCCGGCTCTCGTCGACCACCGACCAGCGGCTGCTCGACTCCCGCGGCCCCGCCGAGTGGGTCCACTCCGACGCGTGGCGCCTGCAGCGGATCCAGGCCGAGTTCATCGAGGGTTTCAGCGTCCTCGCGGAGATCCCGCGCGCGGTCACCGTCTTTGGTTCCGCCCGCACCAAGCCCGACCACCCGGACTACGCGACCGGGATGGCCCTCGGCGGCGCCCTGGCCCGTGCCGGCTACGCCGTGATCACCGGCGGCGGGCCCGGGATCATGGAGGCAGCCAACCGCGGCTGCTCGGAGGCCGGCGGGCTGTCGGTGGGTCTGGGCATCGAGCTGCCGTTCGAGCAGGGCCTCAACCCGTGGGTCGACCTCGGCGTCGGGTTCCGCTACTTCTTCGCCCGCAAGACGATGTTCGTCAAGTACGCCCAGGCGTTCGTCTGCCTGCCCGGGGGCTTCGGGACGCTCGACGAGCTCTTCGAGGCGCTCGTCCTCGTCCAGACGGGGAAGGTGACCCGCTTCCCCGTCGTCCTGCTCGGCTCGGGCTACTGGGGCGGGCTCGTCGAGTGGCTGCGCACCAGCGCGCTGGAGCACGGGGTCATCAGCCCGGCCGACGTCGAGCTCATCACCGTCACCGACGACGTGGACGACGTCGTCGCGATCGTCGAGAAGGGCTTCGCGGAGCTGGTCGCGGACCCGGACCCGGAGCAGTGAGCCTCGCCGTCTGCGTGTTCTGCGCGTCCGGGCCGGTCGGCGACGAGCACCTCGGGCTCGCCCGCGAGGTCGGCGCCGGGATCGCGGGCCGCGGCTGGACTCTCGTCTCCGGCGGCGGCCGCGTCGGGATGATGGGCGAGGTCGCGCGCGCCGCGCGGGCCGGGGGAGCGCGCACCGTCGGGGTCATCCCCACCGGGCTCGTCGACCGGGAGGTCGCCGACGAGGCGTCCGACGAGCTCGTCGTCGTCGACGGCATGCGCGAGCGCAAGGCGGCGATGGACGAACGCTCCCAGGCCGTCGTCGCGCTGCCCGGCGGCCTCGGCACGCTCGAGGAGCTCTTCGAGACCTGGACCGCGCGCTACCTCGGGATGCACGCCAAGCCGGTGGTGCTCTGCGACCCGACCGGGCACTACGACGGCCTGCTGCGCTGGGTCGAGGGCCTGACCGGGACGGGGTTCGTGTCCGCGGGCTCGCTGGACGCGCTGGTCCGCACGACGACGGCCGGTGCGGCGCTGGACGCCGTGGCGGCGGCCGTGTCCCGCGTGTCGTGAACCACGAGCCGTGGTTCTCCACGCGGACCTGGGCGGACCCGCCGTGGACGGCGCCGGAGCTGGTCGCCGCGAAGGCGGGGCGGCGGATCTCGGTGGTGCTGCCCGCGCTGGACGAGCAGGACACGGTCGGCGGGGTCGTCGGGGCGGTGACGCCGCTGCTCGGCACGCTGGTCGACGAGGTCGTGGTCGTGGACTCCGGGTCCAGCGACGCCACCGCGGCCCGTGCCCGCGCCGCCGGCGCCCGGGTGGTGACCCGGGAGGAGGCGTTGCCCGGCGTCGCGGTGCGCCCGGGCAAGGGCGAGGTGCTGTGGCGGGCGCTCGCGGCGACCACGGGGGACGTGGTGGTCTCCCTGGACGCCGACCTCGTCGACGTCGACGCCCGGTTCGTCACCTCGCTGCTCGGGCCGCTGCTCACGGTGCCGGGGGTCGAGCTGGTCAAGGGCTTCTACCACCGCCCGCTGCGCATCTCCGAGAACGACGTGTTCGCCACCGGCGGCGGGCGCGTCACCGAGCTCGTCGCCCGGCCGGCCCTGGCCGCGCTGCGTCCCGAGCTCGCGGGGATCGTCCAGCCGCTCGGCGGGGAGTACGCCGCGACGCGGGCGCTGCTGGAATCGCTGCCCTTCGCCGGCGGCTACGGCGTCGAGCTCGGGCTGCTGCTCGACACCCACCGGACCCGCGGGCTCGACGTCATCGGGCAGGTCGACCTCGGGGTCCGCAAGCACCGCCACCGCAGCCTGCGCGCCCTGGGCGTCGCGGCCGCGGAGGTCCTCGACGTCGCGCTGCGTCGCTGCGCGGTCCTCGACGACGGTCCGCGGCCGCTGACCCAGTTCGTGCCCGTCGGCGGGCAGTGGCTCCCGGAGACCCACGACGTGGCCACCGGCGACCGGCCCCCGATGCGCGAGCTGCTCGCGCCGTCGAGTGGACCCCCTCAGGGGCCGGGGACCCTCGCAGCGCCCCACGAGGGTCCACTCGACGGCGCCTGACGGCCGCTGTCGGGCCCCCGTGCCACCATCGCCCCATGGGCAGCGCGCTGGTCTACGTCCTCGTCGTCGGGGTCGTCGCGGCCGTCATCTACCTCGCGACGGCGCTGTTGGCCGGCCGGGGCGAGGAGCTCGAGCCCATGCCGCCCGGCGCCACGCCGACCCGGCTGCCCGCGCGGGACCTCACCGGGGGCGACGTCCGCGGTCTGCGGTTCCAGCAGGTCTTCCGCGGATACCGCATGAGCGAGGTGGACTGGGCGCTCGACCGGCTGGCGGCCGAGGTGGACACGCTGCGGGCCCGGCTCGCCGTCCACGAGGGCCTGCCGCCGGTCCACGCCCCGGAGCAGGAGGAGGAGCCCCGTACCGACGCGGTGCTCCCGGATCCCACGCCCACCGACCCGACCGCCGGCGTCCCCTCGACGTCGGGCACCCAGAAGGACACCGCCCATGGCCACGCGTGACATCACCGTCGGCGTCGACATCGACGCGCCCCAGGACCTGGTGTGGAAGGCGGTCACCGACTGGGAGTCCCAGGGCGACTGGATGCTCGGCACCGCCGTGCGCGTGACCCGGGGGGACGGGGTCGGCGTCGGCTCGGAGCTCGCCGCGACCACCGGCCTCGGCCCGCTCGGCGTCACCGACTCCATGCGCATCGTCGGCTGGGATCCGCCGCACCGGGCCACCGTCGTGCACACCGGGTCGGTCGTGCGCGGCTCCGGCACCTTCACCGTGATCGAGCGCGGCCCGGGCGCGTCGCGGTTCGAGTGGGGCGAGCGGCTGGACCTGCCGTTGGGGCTGCTCGGGGCGCTGGGCTGGCCGGTGGTCGCGCCGCTCTTCCGGGTCGGACTGGTGTTCTCGCTGCGCCGCCTGGCCCGGCGCTGCGCGGCCGAGGGGGGCGCGCGGTCGTCGTGAGCGGGGCGATCGTCGGTGAAGACGGTGTGGGCCGCTGCCCGTGGGGCGCCGGGGACCCGCTGCTGCGGGAGTACCACGACACCGAGTGGGGCCACGAGCTGCACGGCCGGGACGCGCTCTACGAGCGGCTGTCGCTCGAGGCGTTCCAGTCGGGCCTGTCGTGGCTGGTGATCCTGCGCAAGCGCCCGGCGTTCCGCACGGCGTTCGCGGGGTTCGACCCCGAGGCGGTCGCCGCGTTCGACGACGCCGACGTCGAGCGCCTGCTCGCCGACGCCGGGATCGTGCGCAACCGCGCGAAGATCGTCGCCGCGGTGGAGAACGCGCGCGCCGTGCTCGCGCTCGAGCGCGACGGCCCCGGGCTGGACGCGCTGCTGTGGTCCTTCGCGCCCGACCCCCGGCCCGCGCCGCCGGAGACGCTCGAGGGCGTCCACGCCACCACCCCGGCCTCGACGGCGATGGCGAAGGAGCTGCGCCGCCGCGGCCTGCGCTTCGTCGGCCCGACGACCTGCCACGCGTTGATGCAGGCCACCGGCATGGTCGACGAGCACCTCGCGGGCTGCTTCCGCAGCGGCGGGTCGTGACCGCCCGACCGGCGCGCCGCGCCCGATGATCGCTCCGGTGTCGTGCCCGGACGGCGGATGGGGAAGAATCACCGCGCGGCGTACGACGCCCACCGCTGGTGGCGCCGGTCCGGCGTCGCCGAGGACCGTGTGGAGGGAGTGCGACTATGGCGGCCATGAAGCCCCGGACCGGTGACGGTCCCCTCGAGGTCACCAAGGAGGGGCGCGGCATCGTGATGCGCG
>JAVXWR010000310.1:0-6528 GCA_032230725.1 Actinomycetota bacterium | reverse complement strand
CCTCGCTGGTCCCGCGCCTGTACGACGTCGACGCCGGGGCGGTCCGCCTCGACGGCGTCGACGTCCGCGAGCTCACCCTCGCGTCGCTGCCCGGCCTCGTCGGGATGGTGACCCAGGAGAGCTACCTGTTCCACGCGACCGTCGCCGAGAACCTGCGCTACGCCGCCCCCGGCGCCACCGACGCGGACATCCGCGCCGCCGCGCGGGCGGCGAACATCGCCGAGCACCTCGAGGGCCTCGCCGACGGCTACGACACGATGGTCGGCGAGCGCGGCTACCGGCTCTCGGGCGGCGAGAAGCAGCGCGTCGCGATCGCCCGCGTGATCCTCTCCGACCCGCGGATCCTGGTGCTCGACGAGGCCACCTCCGCGCTGGACACCACCAGCGAACGACTCGTCCAGCAGGCTCTCGAGACCGTGATGTCCGGGCGGACGACCATCGCCATCGCGCACCGGCTCTCGACGATCCTGTCCGCCGACGTGATCTTTGCGCTCGACCACGGCCGGCTGGTCGAGCAGGGCACGCACACCGACCTGCTGGCCCGCGGCGGGCTGTACGCACAGCTCTACGCCGAGCAGTTCGGCGGCGGTGCGGTCGAGGCCCGCTGTGCCGACGGGGTCCGGTTCACCGACGGGAAGGTGCTCGCCGCCCGCACCACCGACCACGGCGCCGGCTGACCCGCGGCCGCCGGATCCGCGCCCCACCCGACCCATCCGTCCCACGTTGAGCCGAGCAGCCCTCGCCTTCGGGGCGACGACGGAGGAGGATTCGCGCTGCGTGTGCCGGCACGGGGCCGGGGCACGGGCGGTGGACGGTGGTGGCGACATGTACGTCGAGCCCCTCGCCCAACGCGTCGTCGACCTCATCGAGGGGACCGCGTTCCCGCACCTGGACCCCACCTCGGTGCTCGGCATGATCGCGCTCGTCCTCACCGGGGCCGGACTGGTCACTCTCCGCAACTTCCCCCTCGACGTCGGGGAGCGCCTGTCGCTGCTCGTCGCGGAGCCGTTCCCGCGCGTCGAGGCGTCCGTCGGCGTCGTGCTGGCCATGGACGGCGTCGACGCCGCGCTGACGCAGCGGCTGCGCCGCCATGCCGAGCACCCGGCCGTGGACGGGCTCGTCGTGGCCACCACCGCCCACGACCTCGGGCTCCTCCTGCCCCGCCAGCTCGACGGGGTCCCGGTGCGGACGGCGATCGTCCTCGACCCGCCGGCCGCGGGGTCCGCGAGCTAGACCGGCCCGCTCACCCGTCGCGGACCACACGCAGCGCGGCCCGGTCCGCGGATTCCTCGACCCGCTCCGCGGAGTGCACCAACTGCGGTCCGCGTGGTTCGGCGGGAGTCTGGTCGCCGGCGTCGTCGAGGAACTCCAGCGCCTGGATCAGCGCCCGGAGGACCGCCCCGCGCGGGATGGCACGCGAGATCCACACCTCCCGGGTGCGGGCGTCGGCCACCCACGCGGTCCGGCCGTCGAGCTGCTGCCAGTAGACGCTGACGCCGGCCTCGGCCAGCAACGGCAGGGCGGCCAGCGGGTCCGGGCCGGTCGGGGTCGCGCTCATGTCCAGGCATCCGCACCCCGGGCGGGTAGCGGATCGAAAGTTCGTCCGCCTGCCGTGAGGCCTCCGGCACCTGGCCGATACGGCTGGTCGGTCAGGCCCCCCGCGCACGCACGGAACCCGCCCCGGGTGCCACTGGTCCCCCGACGTCCGGGGTGGCAGCGTGTACGGGCATGGAGATCGGACCCGTCCGCCGGCGTTTCACCGCAGAACCGGCCAGCTCACCCGTCCCCGGCGAGGCGCCGTCGGCCCACGAGCCCGCGGCCACCGAGCGGACGCCGCAGGCGTCACCGGTCCGGCCCGAGCGCGACGCGGTCGAGGCCGGGCGCGCGGACCGCTCTTCGTGACCCTCCCGCTCCCCCCGGGAGCCGCCCGGCCCGAGGTGGGCGGCGGCCTCGGCGTGCCGGACGTCGCCGACGCCGTCCTCGGCTGGCGGACCTGGCGCATCGGCCGGCGCGCACAACGTCGGGCGGAGCTCATCGCCCCCCTGGCGGGGTCGGCCTGGCCCGCCCGGCGCCCGGTCGTCGCGTCGTGCGGGTCGCCCGACCACGCGCCGCCGGGCGAGGGCTGTGGCTGCGGCCTCTATGCGGTGGCCGACCCGCAGGTGCTCGAGTGGGGGCCGTCCCAGCACGAGGTGCTCGGTGCGGTCGCGCTGTGGGGACGGGTCGTGGAGGGCACCCGCGGCTGGCGGGCCTCGCACGCCTATCCGCGGTTCGTCGTCACCGGGCCCGCGATCGCCACCGAGCAGCGCGCGGCCCTCACCCGCCGCTACGGCGTCCCGGTCCTGCGCTCCGAGGTCCCGACGCGGGCGCTCGCCGTCCTGCTCGGCACGGAGCGGGCCGTGGCGGAGGCCCTGCTCCGCGGCCCCGTCGAGGATGTCGAGCACCTGCTCGCCGCGCGGATGCCGGAGTGGACCCGCCCGCGGCACGCGGAGAGCGGACGCGACGGCTCCCGGCGGTGGTTCGGCGCCGGCCGACGCTCGGGAGCCGGCCGCCCGGCGGGAGGGGGCCGCTAGCAGCGCCCGCAGCCGGACCGCGAGGCTGCGCGGCGCGAGGCATTCGGAGCGCCCGGACCGTCCACCGGCTCGCCCGGGCGGCCCAACTCCCGCTCCGGACTGGTGTTCTCCTGACGGGCGCGCGATCGTGGAGGTCATGGGGCGGCTGGTCGGAGTGCTGGTGCTGATCCTCGTGCTGTACGCGATCCTCTCCCAGCCGCTCACGTCCGCGGCGATGACGCGCTCCCTCGGAGCGACCCTGGCCGACGC
This sequence comes from Actinomycetota bacterium, assembly GCA_032230725.1. Taxonomy (GTDB): domain Bacteria; phylum Actinomycetota; class Actinomycetes; order Mycobacteriales; family Pseudonocardiaceae; genus Actinomycetospora. The sequence continues at coordinate 3,709 of JAVXWR010000310.1, read as the reverse complement.
CGGCACCAGCGCCATCCAGTTCTTCACGGCCGTGACCACCGGGAGCACGACGTCGAGGTCCCGGACCGCGTCGACCGCCACCAGCACCGCGAGCTCCTACACCGTGCGCCGCGGGGACACGCTCTCGACGATCGCCCAGGCCCACGGCACCACCGCCGGCGCGCTCGCCGCCCGCAACGGTCTGGCCAACCCGAACGTCATCACGCCCGGGCAGCGACTGGCCATGCGCTGAGGCGCGCTCCGCGTTCGTGAGAACCGGCTCCGTACTGTTCGAGCCTGTCGGAGGGAGTCGGGTCCCGAGCGGACTCCCACGGCTGCCACCGCAGGCCTCACGATCCACTCGGCGACGAGGGCACCCCTAGCCCGTCAGGGCATCGGCGTCGACGTGCGGCCTCTCGGTGCCCACCCCGCGGCGCGCCAGTGTGATCCCGAGCCCGGCGAACCACGCCAGGGTGAGCAGCGCGCCGAGGTAGAGGTTCATCGGCCCGCCGGGTGCGGTGAAGCCGGTGTGCCCGAAGACGGTGATCGTCTCGACGACCTGCTCGACCAGCGCCACCACTCCCAGCACCGTGAGCCAGCGCGGGAGGTCGATCGCCCCACGCGCCCCGGCGACGACGACGGGGGCCAGCATGGTGACCGTGGACCCCGTCAGGACCGGGCCCCAGAACGACGCCACGTCGAGCAGCGCCCGCGCGGTGTCCGGTCCCAGGGTCGTGGCGTGGGCGCTGAGCGCGGCCCACACCCAGCTCGTCACGGCGGTCTCGGCGACGAAGGTGATGCCGCCGACGAGGAACACGTCGCGGTACGGCGCCGGCAGCCGGTGGCGCACCAGGGCGACCTGGGTCCCGGCGACCGGGGCGAGCAGCGTCAGCAGCCAGACGTAGCTGCGGACGGCGGTGTCGTGGGCGCCGAACCAGGCGGCCACCTCGGCGCCGTCGGCGGCGGTGTCCGGCGGCGTGCCCAGCGCCAGCGCCGCGGCGACGTAGAGCACCACCGAGGCGATGGTGACGGACAGCAGAACGGTGGACGAGCGCACCGGGGACTCCTTCGCCGACATCGCGCTCACCCGTCCAGCAGCCCGAGCTGACCGAGCATGTCGAACATGTCCCAGTAGAAGTGGGAGCTGATGATGCGGTCGCCGTCGATCCGGTGGACGCCGGCGAAGGGCAGGGACAACGTCCGCCCGGTGGCGGGGATCGGGGTGCCGTCCGGGCCCGCGATCAGCCCGGTGTTGGTGGCGTCGATGCGCGACTCCTCGACCAGCAGGTCGCCCTGGGCGACCACGCGCGCCACGGTGATCCGGTTGTCCGGGAAGGCCTCCATCGTCTCGTCCCAGAACTGCAGGACGGCCTCGCCCCCGTGGCCGTCCACCACGCCCGGGGCCACCATCTCGCAGTCCGCGGTGTAGCAGTCGCGCCACCCGTCACGGTCGCGGCCGTTCCACATCGTCGTCGTCAGCTCGACCAGGTCGGCCATGGTGTTCCCCTCGCTCCGACCGGGTGCGGGTCGACCCGGCGCGAGGCTCAGCGTCGTGGCCGACGGCGGCGCGAACATCTGCCGACCGGCATACCCGGACGGTGACGGCGACCGGGCGCCGCCCCGGGGCCCGACGCCATCGGCCGATCGGCGGGTGACCACGCCCCGCCGGGTGGAGCAGACTGGCGTCCATGACCGAGGGGGTGCGGTCACCGACGACGTTCGTGGGGCGGACGGCGGAGCTGACCGAGCTGCGGCGGCTCGCCGGGACGGCGCCGCTCGTCACGCTGCTCGGTCCGGGTGGCGGCGGCAAGACGCGCCTGGTGCTCGAGGGCCTGCCGGCGTTGCGGTCGCCCGTGGTGGGCGTGGTCGAACTGGCCGGGTGCACGCCCGGTGAGGACCTGTGGTCGGTGGTGCTCGAGGCCTGCGGGATCCGCGACGACCCGGCCCTGGCCCCGCCGGAGCGGTTCGCGCGGCGTGTCGGTGACGGCGACTCGGTGCTGGTGCTCGACAACTGCGAGCACGTGCGCGACCACGCCGCGCAGGCCGTCGTCGAGCTCCTGCGCGCGTGCCCGCGGCTGCGGGTGGTGGCCACCAGCCGGGTGTCGCTCGGCGTCCCGGGCGAGACGACGCTGACCGTCGACGGGCTGCCCGAGGACGACGCCGCCGTGCTGTTCCTCGACCGTGCCCGACAGGTGCAGCCGGCTCTGCCCGCCGGCGCGGACACCACCCGGTCCGCCCGCCGCATCGCGCGGGCCCTCGACGGGTTGCCGCTGGCCCTGGAGCTCGCCGCGGCGCGCGCCCGCGGTCTCCCGCTGGCCGCCATCGAGGACGGCATGGCCGACCGGCTCGCCTTCGTCAGCACCCGCTCCGCCGCAGGTCGCGACGCCCGGCACCGCTCACTGCAGAACTGCCTCACCTGGAGCACCGCTCTCCTCGGCGAACGGGCTCGCGCCGGGCTGGCGGCGCTCGCCGTCGTCGAGGGCCGCTGCTCGCTCGCGGCGGCCGAGGCGGTGATCGGTCCTGCGGACGACGGTGACGGGGCCGGCGCGGTAGCGGTGCTCGAGGAGCTGGTCGACCACTCCCTGGTCCGCTTCCTGCCTGACGACGGGGCCTACCTCGTGCTGGAGACCGTGCGCGAGCACGCCCGCGACACCGCCCCCGACGAGGCCCGGCGCGCGCACGCACGTCTGGCGGGGTGGGTGGCCGACCTGGCCGCGACCGCACGGCCCGCGCTGGAGCACGCCGACCTCGCCGTCCTCGACCGCCTGGACCACGACGCCGCAGCGGTCCGGACCGTGCTCGCGCAGGCATGCGCCGCGGGCCCCGACGACCCCGCCGCCGACGCGCCGCTGGGCGTGGCCGCCGACGTAGTCGCCGACCTCGCGTTCTGGTGGTCCCTGCGGGGGCGCTGCCGGGAGGGCCACGACGTCGCCGCGCGCCTGACCGCGGCCCTCGCCGCGCGGGGTGCACGGCCCGGCGCGCGCCTGCGGTGGGCGCACGCGTTCCAGGCCGTCTACGCCGGGGACCTGGGCGGGGGGCTCGCGCTCGCCGCGGAGCTGGCCGGCGAGCCCGACGCGGCCGACGACGTCCGCGCCCGGGCGATGATCCTGCTCGGCATGGCCCAGGCCTTCGAGGACCCGGCCGTGGCCGAGCCCGTCCTCACGTCCGCGGTGGAGCTCGCCACGCACGCGGGCGACCGGTGGGCGGAGGTGGAGGCGCTGCAGGTCCTCGCCTACGCTCATCTCTGGCGCGGCGACCACGCCGCGGCCGTCGCTTGCGCCGACGCGGCCCTCCCCGCCCTCGAGGAGCTGGGCCACGACCAGCTGCGGGCCTGGGACGCCGCCATCCGCGCCGAGGACGCCCGCCTGCGCGGCGACGTCCCGGCCGCTCTGCGACACGGGCTCGCCGGCTGGGTGCTGGCCGCCGAGGTCGGCGAGCCGGTGAGCGCGGCCGGCGCCCTCACCCCGGTGATCCGCACGCTGTGCCGGGCCGGACGCCGGGCGGAAGCGGCCGAGCTGACGACGAGCCTCGCCGCGTTCCTCGACGAGCACCCCGGCCTGGGCGCCGCGGAGTTCCTGGAACTGTGCCGCGCCCACGTCGCGGTGTGGTCGGCCCCGGAGACCGCGGCCGACGCGATCGCGGCGCTGGCCGACGCCGCGGCCCTCGGTGGGTTGTCGCTGGTGGCCGTGGAGGCCCGCGGCCTGGAGGCGACCGTCCGCCTGGCCGTGGA
>JAVXWR010000283.1:0-2944 GCA_032230725.1 Actinomycetota bacterium | reverse complement strand
CGGCCGCGATGACAGTCAGGCCGAGCGCGAGAGCGGCCCAGCCGGCCCCCTGATGCGCGGCCTGGAGGGCCTGCGTCGGGTCGATCTGGCTGGCGGCCTGGCCGGCCTGGCCCGCCTGCTGCTGCAGGCCGCCGAGCTGGGAGGCGGCGGTGCTGAGGTTCCCGAGCAGGGCCCCGGCGCCGAGCAGCGCGAGACCGAGGATCGCGACGATCCCCACGGCCCAGGTCAGGACGCCGTGCAGGAGCCCCTCGTCGGAGTCGCGCGAGGCGGCGGTGGAACCGGCCATGAGCCCGCCGACGAAAAAGGCGATGAGGGCCAGGACGGCGCTGACGATGCTGGCCGTGGTGCTCTGGCCCTCGCCATTGACCCCGAGGTCGATGATGCTCAGGGCGAAGAACAGCAGCTGCAGGACGAGAAAGACGGGCAGCGCGACGAGCACGCCGGCCCAGACGGGACCCCAATGCACCCGGTCCTGAAGGCGGTCGGTGCCGGACGTGTTGGCATGTCGGGTGCTCGGAGACTGCGGAGCGCGCTCGTTGCCGGGTTGTTCGGTTTCGTAGGCGGTGGTCATCCACGGCCCCTTTCGGTTCGGTCGTGCCGCTGGCGGCACAAGCGCATGCTCGCGCCAGCGGTCGGCTTCGGGTGTGGGGTGGGCCAGGTCTCGGGTTTGAACCTCGGCGACATCGTTCCGCGGGACGCCTGGCGCCTCGCCGCGGCGGTCAAGGCTGCCCGTGGCCTCGCCGCGCTACACCATCGGACGCCGAGAGTGATTCACCGAACCCGCGGTCGGGGTGACCAACGTCCTGACCTCTGAGACCACCGTTGTCGGGTACTTCATTTGTCGGGTGCTCCCGTAGGACCTGCTGCTGGTCGGCGTCGTGGTCAGCGTCTTGTAGCTGGTGCTGCTGCCGGGACGGATCGCCTCGGGGACGGTTCGGCACCCTGCGGCTGGTCCTCGTTGACACGGACGTCGCAAGCGATGACCTGGCTGCTGTTCTTCCTGCTGCCCCACAAGGGAAGGGTATTTGCGGCCCTGGCAGCGACGTCGCGGTGGTCTCGACCGTCCTCGCTTCGCTGCTCCGCCGAGGGCGCGGAGTGGTCGCCCATTCCCGAACGGGCCGCCGCGATCGTGCCCAGCCGACCGATCGTCAGCCTGGTCAGCTTCACCAGTGCTAGCACCCAGCGCGACCGAGGGCCGTACCTCCCGGCCAAGTCACCGTTCCTGGACGACGACGTGGAGATCCGTAAGGCCATCTGCTCGACGAACGCGATCGAGAGCCTCAACGCCCGCTACCGGCGCGCGGTCAAGGCCCGCGGGCACTTCCCCACCGAGCAGGCCCCGCTCAGGTGCCCTACCCCGTAACCCGCTCGCTCACCTCCACCGGCAAGGGCCGAGCCCGCTGGGCGATGCGCTGGAAGCCAGCATTGAACGCCTTCGCGGTCGCGTTCCCCGGCGGTATCGTCCCGTCACCATCAACTGAACCAGCAACGCCAGTTACACCGGTCGTCAGACCGGTACCTCGACGGCTCGTCCGAGTCTCTGGGCGGAGGCCACGCACTCGCCGGAACCCGGTCGGTCCCCGTAGTGGCCCGAGTCGGTCGATGTCAGAGGTCGTCGAGGGCTTGCAGCGCCTCGATCGCGGCTTGCCGGTTGGCGGGGCTACGTTCGGCCAGCCAGGCGTGGACGGCTCGGGTGGCTTCGGCGTCCCGGTCACGGCGGGCGGCCACTCGTTCACCCGGCCCATCCAAGCCTCATCGTGCGGCTCAATGGGAGCCGGAGCCACGACCGGGCGATCACCGCCGGCCTTGACCTCGTCGCGGTAGCGGGCCAGGAGCTGATCGACGTAGCCGGTGGCCCACACCCGCCGCTGCTCCTCGGCGGCGGCCCACCCGGCCGCAAGGTTTAGGCCGGACCGGTCGAGCGCGCGCAGCGCTCGGTCCGCGTGGAGTGCGTCGGCGTCCGAGGCGGTGGTGTCGTCGTCGGCGAGTACGCGCAGGACCCGGGTGGCGCGCGCGTCGCCGTCGAGGGCGGCGGCGAAGAGTTGGCTGATCGGGCTACGAGCCCCGGGGGCCAAATTTGCTGGTCTGCAGGTTGGAGGCGCCGCGGGCCGTGCTGGGACCTCCCGCGCGGGGCTTCTTCCGCGAGGGAGGGCCGGACGCTCAACCGCCCGTCTGGAGGATCAGCCGGAGCCGGCTGCGGCCGCGGTGACAGCGGGACTTCACCGTCCCCGCCGCGACCCCCAGCCGGGCGGCGGCGTCCTCGACCGGGAGCCCGAGGACGTCGACCCACCAGATCGCCTCCCGCTGATCACGGGGCAGGCGGGCCAGCAGCCCCGCCAGGTCGGCTCGCAGCACCACGCCGCTCTCGATCTCCCCGCCCGTGGTCACGTCCTCGGCAGGAACTCGGTAACGGTCTGCGGGCGGGCGTCGCGGGCCCGCCGCGTCGTGCCGACCCGGCGCCGGACGATGGCGGCCAGCCACGCCCGGACCGGCCCGTCGCCCCGGAAGGAGGCTGCGCTGCGGATGACGTCGAGCCAGGCGTCCTGCACGACGGCTTCGGGGTCGTGCTCTCCGTGGGAGAGCTGGCGCACCAGGCGCAGCATCCAGTGGTGGTGGCGGGCGGCGAGCTCGTCGAGTCCCTCGTGGTGCCCGTCGACCCACAACGCCAGCAGCTCGTCGTCGGGTGTGTCGTGGAGTTGGTCGGTCGGGAGGCGGTGGGTGTGGTGACGGCCGGTCATCGGGGCCTCCCCGGTTCGAGGCCGGGCCTGGGGTGGGCCCGGGGGCGTAGGTGGAGGCGCTTGCTGCCACGTCAGCCTCGACAGCCAGCGCCAGGCCCTCGGGCTGCTCGACGACCAGCTTTGCTCAGCCCTTCCACTGACAGCGGTCGGTGACAGCAACGGCACCCACGACGGCTGCCAGACCGCCCGCACGGCCGCAGGCGCCG
>JAVXWR010000255.1:0-3706 GCA_032230725.1 Actinomycetota bacterium | reverse complement strand
CGCGCATCCCGGCCTGGTCCGCGACCCCTGGTCGGGCGCGCTCGAGGCGGACCCGCCGCCGCGGACGGCCGTCCTGGTCGGCACCGGGCTCACCATGGTCGACGCGGCGCTGTCGCTGGCCCGCCGGGACCCGCGCACCCGGCTGCTGGCGGTGTCACGCTCGGGGCTGCTCCCCCGGTCCCACAGCCGCGGGCGCGGCGACCCCCTCGACCCGCCCGTCGCACCCCGTCCCGGGCTGGGCCTCGACGAGGTCGTCGCCGCCGTCGAGGGGCGCGTCGCCCAGGAGCCCGACAGGTGGCGCGACGTCGTCGACGGCCTGCGCCCGGTCACCCAGGACCTCTGGCGCTCGCTCTCCGCCGCCGACCGGGACCGGTTCCTCGCGGAGCACGCCCGGCGCTGGGAGGTCCACCGCCACCGGATGGCCCCCGCCGTGGCCGACGCGCTGCACCGCCTCCGCGACGAGGGCCGACTCGAGGTCCGGGCAGCCCGGGTGGCGCGGATCGACGCCGCGAGACCGGGCCTGGCGGTGACGCTGGCCGACGCCGAGGGGGCCGAGCAGACCATCGACGCCAATCGGGTCGTGTCGTGCACCGGCGCGCAGGAGGACGTCACCGCGGTGGACGACCCCCTGGTCACGGCCCTGTTGGGTGGCGGCGCCGCCCGGCCGCACCCGACGGGGAAGGGCTTCGACACCGACGACGACGGGGCGCTGCGTCCCGCCGACGGCCGGGAGCGTCGCCTGTACACCCTGGGGGCGACCCGGCGGGGCGACCTCTACGAGACCACGGGGCTCGCCGAGATCCGGGACCAGGCGACGGCCGTGGCCGACCTGCTGGTCCGGTCACCGGCGCGGCCCCGGGTCGTGGCGGGCACGCGGCGGTGACCGCCGGGTCGCCTCACCCGGTCACGGCTTCGTGTCCTGCAGCGTGAAGCCGAGCGCGAGCGTCACCTGGAAGTGCCCGACCTCGCCGTCGTGGACCTCGCCCCGGATCTCGGAGACCTCGAACCAGCCGATCTCGTCGATCGTCTCCGAGGCACGCTTGATCGCTCCCCGGACGGCGTCGTCGATGCCGATCTCGGAGCTCCCGACGATCTCGGTCTTGCTGTACACGTTGTCGGACATGGGTCTCCTCCTGGCTGGGCGTGCGGGGGACGGACGGCGGGCTGATCGGCACGGGCGCGTCGCGGCAGGGACGCGGGGGTCCGCGGCCTCAGGACGAGGACGGACAGCTCGCCGAACAGGTGCGGCAGAGGTCGATGTGACGCCGCAGTACAGCTCCGTCCACCGTCACGACGCTAACGCACGCCACGCCCCCGCAGGCGCCGGAGGACGTCGTCGGTGGAGCCGGTCACACCGCTGCGGAACCTGGTCGTTCAGCCGCGCCGAGGGATGATCGAATTGCTCCGATCGGCGGCTTGGATTGCCGGGTTGTTCGAACTAGTGTTCGATACATGGCCGCGGAGGTGCTCTCCATCCCCCGCCGGCCCCGCGTCGAGTTCGACGACCTCGCCACCGGGCCGGAGCTGACCGCCGCCCTCGACGAGGTCGACGTGGCCGGGCTGGTCGGCGAGGACGTCGCCGCCGGCGCCCGCGCCGCGTTCCGCGCCACCAACCACGCCGACTGGCAGCGGCTGTCGTACCTGCACGAGATGTGCCGTGCCCGCTCCGGCACCCTGACCCGCGCCGCTGAACCCGACGCGGCCGTCGCCGCCGCCGCGTTCGGCTGGTCGATGGCGATGGCCACGGCTCAGCTCACCCTCGCCGCCGGAGTGCTGGAGCGGCTGCCCGACCTCGGGGAAGCGCTGCACGACGGATGGCTCGAGCAACGCAAGGCCACGGCGTTCGTCACCGTGCTCGCCGACGTCGACGACACCACGGCCACGAAGGTGGTCGGTGACGTCCTGCCCGAGGCGCCCGCGCTGCCGGTCCGCCAACTCGAGACTCGCGTCATCGAAGCCGCGATGGCGGCCGATCGGGAATTCGCTGCCCGCCGCTACGCGGCGGCGCGCAGCCGCGCCCGGCTCCGGACCTCCACCACCCCCGCCGGCACCGTCGGGCTCTCGGTGCACGACGCCGACCCAGACACCGCGCAGGACGCCTACCTGCACGTGCAGACCCTTGCCCGCGCCATCCGGGCCCGGCTGCGCCGCCGCGGGCACCGCGTGCGCCTGGGCTACATCGCCTGCCACACCCTGCTGCGCCTGGGTGGGGTCACCCTGCTCGGCGCCGACGACGACACCGTCATCGCCACCATCACCGACGAACTCGCCGACGACCCCGACACCCCACCCGACGACCCCACCGACCCAAACCCCGACGACGGCCCCGGTCCCGACGACCGTGGCCCGTCCGACGACAACCCGCCCGAGGGCAGCGACCCTGCCGGCGAGAGCGGCTCGGCCAAGGACAGCGGCCCCGTCGAGGACGACACCCCGCCCGAGCTGGCCGCGCTCGAGGAGGGTGACCCGGAGGTCGCGGGCGCCGAGGCAGACCGCGTCGGGCAGGGCCCAGTGCAGCGGGTGCCTCTGCTGGCCGGGGTGGCGGTACGGCTGCCGCTGACCACGCTGCTCGGCCTCGACGACCGCCCCGGCCGGCTCCCCGGCCTGGGACCGGTCCCCGGACACGTCGCCGCCCGCATCGCCTACCACCGCCGCGGCGCCCGCACCCGGCTCCTGCTCCACGACCCGGCCGGTCGGTTGGAGTACCTGCTCGACCTCGGCCCCCCACCCGGCGCGACCACCGGCCACCGCCGCCGCCAGATCCTCGAACTGACCGCCGAGACCACGATGTTCGAGGGTCTCGACCCTGCCGACTACGAGCAGGGCCGCGGGGGGCAGCGCGCGACCCTGCTACGCCGCGCCCACGCAGCGCTCGACGCCGTCCTCGCCGATCCCGACTCCCACCCCGCGGTCAGCCTCCGCGACCGAGACCGGCGCTTCCCCGGGCCGGCGCTGGCCGCCTGGGTGCGTGCCCGGGATCAGCACTGCCCGTTCCCGTGCTGCACCCGCCTCGCGCACGACAACGACATCGACCACACCCGGGCCTGGAGCACCGACCACGGCCCGACCGTCGCGGCGAACCTCTCCCCGCCCTGCCGCGCTCACCACACCCGCAAGCACCGCACCTGGCGGATGCGCCAACCCGCCCCCGGACGGTTCGTCGTCACCGACCCCACCGGCACCGAGCACCACACCGCCAGCCGGGTCGTCGACCCGCTACCCGACGCCTGCCCAGCCACCGAGGAGGAGCCCCCTCGCCTCCCCCTCGAAGCGCTTCTGCCCGCGCTCCACGAACCCCTCCAGCCCTGGCGGCCCCTACCCACCCGCCACGGCCGCATCACCGCCCAAGCCCGCGCCACCATCACCCACCTCGCCGAGCGCGCCCGTCGCCGACACGGCGACCCACCCAGCCGCTACGACGCCGACCCCGACTTCTGACCACCGACCTGTCGGGCCGAGATCACACGGGGCTGACTCCGCTCGCGACCCCGCTCCGAGCCGGGACCAGCCCGCCAGGGCGTGCGGGCGTGCTCCGGGCGGGCAGGACCCGGCCCAGGACGATCACTCCCGCGACGACGGCGAGCCCGGCCAGGGTGTCGAGGACGAAGTGGTGGCCGGTCGCGAGGACCACGGCGATCGTGACTGCGACGTGGGCGGCCCCGAGCACGCGCACCCAGGCACGCGTCGACAGCAGCGCCAGTCCGAT
>JAVXWR010000233.1:0-3251 GCA_032230725.1 Actinomycetota bacterium | reverse complement strand
GCCACGGCGCTGACCCTCGCCGACGACGACGTGGCGGCCTACTCCGGCTTCCTCGCCGCCCGGAAGGCCCCGGGAGGGGCGGCGGCCGCGACCGAGGCGATCGTCCAGGTGCCGATGGACGTCCTCGGCGTGGCGTGCCGGGTCACCCAGATCGCCGCCGCGCTCGCCGAGCACGGCCCGGACGCGCTCTCCGGCGATGCGGTCACCGCGGCGCTGCTCGCGGCGGCCGCGGCGGAGTCGGCGTCGACGCTGGTCGGAGCGAACATCGCGGACGCCGGGGAGGTCATCGGGGGCCTCGACGGGTGGGGCGACCCCCGCGTCGAGGACGCCGAGGAGCGGGCAGGCGAGGCCCGGCGTCTGGCGGAACGGGCGGCGTTCTGAGGGGGCCCGCGCGCAAGGACGCGGAGCTGCGCCCGACCAGGGACGCGGTGCGCGTCGAGCTCGTCCGCGGCGACGTCGTCGAGTCGGTGCACGCGGTGTCGCTGGTCGTCCTCGCCCCCGACGGATCCGTGGTCACGACGGCGGGTGACGTCGACCGGCCCGTCTACGGGCGCTCCGCGCTCAAGCCGGCCCAGGCGGTGGCCGTGCTCGGGACACCGGGGGTGGCGCTGACCGACGCCGAGGTCGCGCTCGCCGCCGCCTCGCACTCCGGTGAGCCCGGTCACCTCGAGGCCGTCGCCATGCTGCTCGCCCGCCACGGCCTGACCCCCGAGGCGCTGCGCTGCGTCCCCGACCTCCCCCTCGGCGCCGACGCCGCCCGCGCCTACCTCGCCGCGGGTCACGTCCCCGCACCGCTGGCCATGAACTGTTCCGGCAAGCACGCCGCCATGCTCGTCGCGGCGCACGGCGACCCGGACTACCTCGACCCCGGGCACCCGCTGCAGCGGGCCTGCCGCGACGCGCTCGCCGACCTCGCCGGGCCCGTCCTCGCCGCGAGCACCGACGGCTGCGGCGCCCCCGCGTTCGCGACCACCCTCACCGACCTCGCCCGCCTGCCGTGGGCGCTCGCCCACGCGGACGAGGGCACGACGCCGGGCCGGGTCGCCCGCGCGATGCGGGCCCACCCGTGGCTCGTGGGGGGCACCGGCCGCCTGGACACGGTCCTCATGACCGAGCTGCCCGGCACTCTCGCCAAGATCGGCGCCGAGGGCGTCCTCGTCGCCGCGCTGCCCGACGGCACCGCGCTCGCCGCGAAGGTCGACGACGGCCACGCCCGCGCCCTCGGCCCGGTCCTGCTCGACGTCCTCGCCGCCTCGGGCCTGCCCGCGTCATCGGCGGTGGTCGCGGTGGCCGCACCCGTCGTCGTCGGGGGCGGTCGTCCGGTCGGGCGACTCCGGACCCGCCCCGGTGCGGCGGGACACGCTGACTCGGACGAGTGACGTCACCAAACGTGTCGAGGGGTCGCGGCGGACGGGCGATCGTCGTGTGGGAGCCTGACGCTCCCGCGCCGCCGGTGGTCGACCACCGCCTCGCCGTTCCGTGAGGAGCCAGCATGCCCGTCTGCCTGGTCGTGGCCACCGACGCCGACACCGGGGAGCGGGTGGCCCGCGCCGTCGGCGACGGCTGCCGGACCCGCGTGATCGACCTCGCCGACCTCCTGGCGACCCTCGCGGACGACCCGCCCGACGTCGTGGTGGTGGCGGCGGACGCCGTCCCGGCGGGTCTGCCGGCCCCGACGTGGGTCGTGGCCGTCGAGGCGGTGCGGGCAGCGGCGCCGGACGTCGCCGTGCTCGTCGCCGGCCCGCCCGACGCCGGGCGCGACGCCGAGCACCGGCTCGCCGCGGCGGCCCTCGACGTCGGGGCGCGGGGCTTCCTGCGCTCGGGCGAGCAGATGGGCCCACGTCCCTTCGGCGTCCCGGGGCGCCCGAGCACCACGGAACTGTCCCGCCGCGAGCTCGACGTTCTGCTGGGGATGACCGAGGGCCGGTCGAACTCCGAGATCGCCGCCGCGCTCGACCTCGCCGAGGACACCGTCAAGACCCACGCCCGTCGGCTCTTCCGCAAGCTCGGGGCGGGGGACCGCGCGGACGCCGTCGCACGTGGTTTCCGGCAGGGCATCCTGCGCTGATCGGGTCCCTCCGGGGGCCGGGGTGGTCCGGGCGACGTTGACCCGACCGCACGGCGTGTGGTGACCTCTCTGGTCGACGGATGTGGAGGAAGCCGGTGTGAGTCCGGCGCGGTCCCGCCACTGTCACCGGGGAGCGGACCCCACGCATGGCCACGGCCGGGAGACCGGCGGGAAGGCCGGGGCGAGCGGCGAACCGGGAGCCAGGAGACTCCGACCGTCGCGAGTGCCACCTGCCGATCGGGCGAGGAACCCGAGGAAGGCCCCGCGATGTCGCACGCTCACGATCCCGAACCCGCCCCCCGACCGGACCTGCCGCGACCGGTCGTCCCGTCCGGGCCCCGCGCGCTGCGTCGTCGGCCCGGCTGCCCGCACCCCGGTCGGACGGACCCCCCGGCGCGTGACGGCCTGCTCGCCGACCTGCGCTCCGCCCTCGCGGCCGCCTGGGTCGCCGACGACCCGCTCCCGCTGGAACACCTCGGCGCGGGGCCCGTCCGCTCGCGCGACGACGTGGCCGCGCGCGTCGACTCCCTCGCCCACGAGCTCTGCGAGCGCATGGACGCCGAGGGCTGGGACCCCGGTGCCGCGCCGCTCGCCGTGACCTCCGTGCTCGCCGCCTCGGTGCCCGCCGCCGAGGCGCTGCTGCTGCGCGCCGCCGGCCTCGAGGGCCGGGCGCGGGAGGTGCGGTGACGGCGGTCCCCGTCCCGGCCGCCGCGACGGTCGGGGACCCGGACGTCGACCTGGCCCATCACGGCGACGCCGAGGTCGGGCCGGGGCTGGTCGACCTCGCCGTCAACGTTCGCGCCGGCACCCCGCCGGCCTGGCTCGCGACCCGCCTCGCGGACTCGATGCGCGGGCTGGCCGCGTACCCGGACGCCACCGTGGCCCGGGCCGCGGCGGCCGCCGCCCATGGCCGCACCCCGGCGCAGGTGTGGCCGGTGGCGGGCGTCGCGGAGGCGTTCGTGCTGCTCGCACGGGCCCTGCGGCCGCGGCACGCGGTCGTCGTGCACCCGCAGTTCACCGAGCCCGAGGCGGCGCTGCGGGCCGCGGGGCACGAGGTCGAGCGGGTGGTCCTCGACGGGTCCTTCACGCTCGACCCGGCGCGCGTGCCCGCTGACGCCGACCTCGTCGTCGTCGGGAACCCCACGAACCCGACATCGGTGCGCCACCCGGCGGCGACGCTCGC
>JAVXWR010000231.1:0-2772 GCA_032230725.1 Actinomycetota bacterium | reverse complement strand
GTCGACGACGGGTGGGGCTTGTCCGGTGTCGTCCTCGCTTGCGCTCCGGGATACACGGCGGTGGGTCCTCCCGTTCGACGCCTCCACGATCACCGGAGACGTTACCCACGCCACACCGATCTCAGCTGGTTCGGACGGGACCGATCCCACCGCCGAGCCCGGCGCGACGCCGGTAGCTGCCGGGCGGCTCGTGGAACTCGACCTTGAAGCGCCGGCTGAACGAGGCCAGGTCGGAGAACCCGCACGCGTGGGCGATCTCGGTGAGGCTGAGCGCGGCGTCGCGCGGGTCCAGGAGGCGCCGCCGGGCGTGCTCCAGGCGCCGGCGCCGGATCACCGTGCCGACGGTCGTATCGGCGTCGGCGAACACCCGGTGCAGCGCGCGGACCGAGATGAAGTGGGCGCGAGCGATGTCCTCGGGTGAGAGGTCGGGGTCCTCGAGGTGCTCGGCGACGTAGGAGTCGACGCGTCGGCGCAGGTCAGCCGCACTGCTCGGCGACAGGACGTCACCGCGGCGCAGCGACTCCCCGATCGCCGTGCCGAGCAGCGCGGCGAGCTGCCCGGCCAGCCGACCACCGCCCGCGTCGGTGAGCGCGGGCGGCGTCAGGGCCGTCTCGGCGAGGGTGTGCCCGACGATGGCGCTCAGCCGGTCCCCGCCGAGGGTCCGTGCCGTGGCCGCGCGGGTCACGTCGGCCCCCAGGGCGACCAGCTCGCGCGGCCAGGTCAGCACGAGCAGCGTCCACGGTTCGTCCCAGTGCCAGGCGAACGGGCGGTCGGTCTCGTAGACGGCGAACGCGCCCCGGCCGAGCACCGCCTCGCGGCCGTCCTGCTCGAGGACCGCCGTGCCCTCCGCGACCATCCCGACCTGCAGGTACGCGTGGCCGTCGCTGCGGGCCAGGCCCGACGTGCGGAGGGCGCTCTGCGGGGCGGAGCTGACGACCGCGGCGGAGAGGTGGCCGACGAGGGTGCTCCGTACCCGGCTCGGGAAGGGATCACCCCGCTCGACGTCGTCGACGTCGAGCGCGACGAAGTGCTCGCGGAGCATGTCGCACCAGGGCGCGAGGCCCTCGGTCTCTCCCGCGGCGCTGCGGTTCGCGTACTCGGGCCCCGTGTCCGGGAAGGGCCCGACGGGGCGCGGGTCTCGGATCACCGGCGGACTCCGGAGTCAGGTGGAGGAGATCGGCCGACGCTAGGTCCGTCCCGGGGCCTCGTCAACGGCTCGTGACCGGGATCTGGCGCTCTGCGACAAGCCTGCGCCCACGCCCCGACCGAGTATCCGACGCACGCACCCGCGGTCGAGGACGACCACTCCGGCGGACCACCACTCCCCGAGGAGCTCCCGTGACGACGATCGACGTCCCGCTCACCCCCACCACCACGACGGTGCGCGGTGCCTGTCCGCACGACTGCCCGGACACGTGCGCGATGCTCGTGACCGTCGAGGACGGGCGCGCGACGAAGGTCGCCGGCGACCCGGAGCACCCGTTCACCCGCGGCGGCCTCTGCGTCAAGGTCAACAACTACCCTGAGAAGACCTACAGCCCCGACCGCGTGCTGCACCCGATGCGCCGCACCGGACCCAAGGGCGCCGGCCGGTTTCGAGCGGATCTCCTGGGACGAGGCCCTCGACACGATCGCCTCGACGTTCCGCGCGAAGATCGCCGAGCACGGCCCGGAGACGGTGATGCCGGTCAGCTACCTCGGCAACCAGGGCGTCCTCAACGGGCTCACGGTCGGTGACGCCTTCTTCAACAGGCTCGGCGCGACGATCACCGAGCGCACCTACTGCGACTCCGGTTCCTGCACCGCGTACACCGCGACCGTCGGGGCCACGGCGGGCGTGGACCCGGAGAGCATCGTCGCATCCCGCTACATCATCATCTGGGCGTCGAACACGATCTCGACGAACCTGCACCTGTGGCCGATCATCGCCGAGGCCCAGAAGCGGGGCGCGAAGGTCGTCTGCATCGACCCGATGCGCCACCGCACCGCCCGGCGGGCCGACTGGTACATCCCGATCCGGCCCGGCACCGACGGCGCGCTCGCGCTGGCGATGATGCACGTGATCATCGGAGAGGGCCTGCACGACGAGGCCTACGTCCGCGACCACACGGTCGGCTTCGACGAGCTGGCCGAGCGGGTCGGGCAGTACACCCCGGAGTGGGCGTCGGAGGAGACCGGCATCCCGGCCGAGGACATCCGCACCCTCGCCCGCGAGTACGCCACCACCGACCCCGCGATGATCCGCATCGGCGTCGCCATCGAGCGCCACGCCGGCGGCGGCCAGACCGTCCGCGCGATCGCGTGCCTGCCCGCGCTCGTCGGGGCCTGGCGCCACGTCGGCGGCGGTCTGCTGCAGCTCCCGCTGTGGGCGCACCCGGTGAACTGGCCGGCGTTCGTCCACCCCGAGATGGCGACCCCGGGCACCCGGGTGGTCAACCAGTTCCTGCTCGGCCAGGCACTCACCGGGGAGGCCGGGGCGAGCGGAGCGACGGGGGATGGGGGAGCACTCGATCCGCCGATCACCGCGCTGATGGTCTACAACTCCAACCCCATGGTCGTCTCGCCCGAGCAGGACAAGATCGCCCGCGGACTCTCACGGGAGGACCGCTTCACCGTGGTCAGCGACCACTTCCTCACCGACACCGCGCGCTACGCCGACATCGTGCTGCCCGCGACGACCGCCCTCGAGCAGCACGACATCATGTTCAGCTGGGGCCACTTCTACGTCACGCTGAACGTCCCGGCCGTCGAGCCCGAGGGCGAGTCCGTGGC
>JAVXWR010000214.1:0-2986 GCA_032230725.1 Actinomycetota bacterium | reverse complement strand
GCCCCCGGCCGGCACCGTCCGCGCGGGGTCGGCGAGCCGGACGAGCAGGTCGGTCGCGTCGTCCGCGTCGTCGACCCGCAGGTCGGTGCGGACCCCGACGGCGGTGAGGAACCCGGCGTCGAGCGCTGACGGACCGGGCACCGGGTCGTAGAGCGCGGCGAGCGCGGCGTCGCGGCCGGGGTCCGCGCCGGTCGTCGTCGACGGGCCTGGTGCCGCGCCGGGCAGCCGCCAGTGCCCGGGGGCGTGACCGGTGAGGCGGCCGTGGCGGGCGAGCCACCACGCCGTGTACGGCACCGGCTCCCCCGGCAGCGCCACGAGGGCGGAGCGCACCGACCGGTCGGCGGCGAGCAGCGCCCACGCGGCGTCCCACCGGTCGTCCGCGACCAGGTCGAGGTCCCGGACGGCGACCAACGCGCCCGGCGGCCCCGACGGTTCGTCCGCGTCCCACCCCGCGGCGGGGTCGACCTCCTCGGCCCACCACGCCTCCTCGTCGTCGAGGTCGTGGTCGGGGCCGGTGGGGGCGTCGTCGCGGACCACGGCGAACCCGTCGAGCACCCCGGCCGCGAGCAGCGCGGACCGCGGGTGCGTGCCCGCGGCGGCCTCGGCGAGTACCCCGACCGGGGAGTCGTCCCCGAGCACGGTGCGCAGCGCCCCGTCGGGGAGCACCAGTTCGTCGGCGCGCCGGTACCCGCCCTCGGCGTCGGGCAGGGCGAGCGCGCCCCACGCCGGGTCCGCGGCCGCCCCGCCGGCGTCGGCCAGCAGGCGGAGCACGAGCCCGGCGAGGCCGTCGACGTCGAGGCCGGCCTCGGCGACGTCGACCGACCGGGCGACCGCCTCGCGCAGCTCCGGCTCCTCGAGCAGGGACGCCGCGTCGGCGCGCCGGGCGCCGAGCGTCTCGAGCAGCGGGTGCACCGCCGCCGGGTCGACGAGGCGCAGCCCCGGCAGGATGTCCCCGGCGAGCACGTCGGCGAGGCCGGCGTCGGGCAGCAGCGTCCCGCGCGGGCCCGGGACCAGCCGGCCGTCGGCCAGGGGCACGGGCAGCGCCGCGAGCTCCCCGCGCGCCGCGACGACGGCCGGCGTCGCGGCCAGGGCCACGTACAGGGCGTGCCACCACGACGGCGGTCGGCGCAGCCCGGCGAGCTCGTCGGCGAGGGCGGACGGGCCGAGCCGGGTGACGCCGAGCGCGGCCAGGGCCGGGGCGTCACGGGGGCCGCCGACGACCGGGCCCGCGAGGTCGGGCACCGCGCCCGCCAGCGCCGCGAGCAGGGTGTCGGCGGGGTCGGCGCCGGTGTCGAGGACGACGGCGCGCGCCGGGACGAGGTCGGGTCCGTCGGCGGCGGGCAGCCACGGCGCATGGCGCAGCGCCTCGGTCACGGCGTCGCGCAGGACGGCGTCCACCTCGGAGGCGGGCAGGGCCGCGGTGGGGACCAGCCCCAGCCGACGCCCGGGCGGGAGGGCGGCGACGAGCGCGGGGTAGGCAGCGGCGGCCGCCCGAAGCACGTGCGTGGTCACCGCTCCGGCGCGTACCCGACGGCGGTCGGGGTCCAGCGGCACGGTGACGACGAGCCGCGCGGGCAGCGTCGTCGTCTCCTCGGTCGGCGTCGGCGCGTGGAGAACGTCGGCACGCGCCGCGATCCCGGCCGGGTCCGTGGCGCTCGCCCAGCGGCCCGCCCACCGCGTCCGCCCGCGATCCTCGACGGCGAGCCCGGGCCGACCGGCCTCGTCGAGGACCTCGGGGGGCAGCTCCCCGGCCAGCGGCAGCGTCGTCCAGGTCGTCGTCGCCGCGCCGGGGCCGCGGATCGTCACCGTCGTCGTGCCGCCCGGCCCCGCCTCGTCCTCGCGGTGCACCGTCTCCCCGCCCGCGTCGACCCCGATCAGCCACGGCAGCGCGAGCAGCAGGTCGGCGGCCTCGTCGCGGGCCCGCCCGAGCAGCGGGGCGCCCGGCCCGTCCAGGGCGATCCGGACCTCGGTGTCGCACCCGTCCGGCGGCGGGTCGGCGAGATCCTCCGGCCCGGCCGGCCACACCAGGCGCAGCGCGGGCGCCTCGCCGCCGCGGCGGTCGAGCTCGGCCGCGAGCGGGCCGCCGAGCGCGGCGACGGCCTCCCGGGTGCGTGCACGGGAGAACGCGATCCCGGCGACGTCGTCCCCCGGGGTACAGGTGACCACGCGGGGCGCGTCGCCGAGCGCGAGCACGGCGGCGAACCCCACCCCGAAACGCCCGACGGTCCCCCCGTCGCGCTTCGCCGAGGCCCGCAGCGACGCGAGCGCGGCGACCCCCTCGGCGTCCAGCGGCGTCCCGGCGTTCCCGACCCGCAGCTCCGCCGCGCCGTCCGCCCCGGTCACCACCCGCAGCCGCAGCACCGTCGGGGTGCCGGCGCGGGCGGCGGCGTCGGCGGCGTTCTGCGCGAGCTCGACGAGCCAGCGGTCCCGGTAGCCGCCGCGGGTCAGATCCTCCTCGGCATTCGCGTCCTCGCGGAACCGCGCGGGCGAGGCCGCCCAGCCGTCGAGGACGGCGGCGCGGAGCGCGTCGGTCCGGAACGGGTCGGGGGCCATCGCCGGCCTGCCGATCCGCTGCGCCGTCGACTCGTCAGTCGCCGTCGGGGCCCGACGCCGCCGTGACGGGCTCCGGCACGGACTCCATGTCGACGCCGTCGTCGTAGACCAGCTCGGCGACCGTGACGACCGAGCCGGCGTCGATCTGCAGCTCCGAGTGGCCGCCGCAGCCGTACTCGGCGTGCACCACGTGCCCGTCGGCGGGAACGTTGCCGTTGCCGCAGACGCCGAACGCGCCGCGCAGCGAGCCGGCCAGCGAGAGGTAGAACCCGCAGGTGCCGCAGTGCGCGGACGCCGCGCGCGCCATCTCGGCGGCGGGCCCGAAGTCGCCGTCCGACCACCGGGCGGCCGCGTCGAAGCGCCCCTCCGGGCTCATGACGCGGGGACGCCCGAACCCGAGCTCGTCGGCGACGCCGCGGACCTGCTCGTCCTC
>JAVXWR010000206.1:0-2813 GCA_032230725.1 Actinomycetota bacterium | reverse complement strand
CGGCCGCGCCGCCGACCTCGGCTACGCGGCGGGCTGGCGGCTGGTCCGCGAGCTGCCCACCCCGGTCGCGCGGGTCGCGTTCGACGCCGGGGCCGACCTCGCCGTCCGCCGCCGCGGGCCCGGCGTGGCCCGGATGCGGGCGAACTACGCGCGGGTCCGGCCGGACCTCACGGCCGCCCAGCTCGACGAGCTCACCCGCGCCGGGGTCCGCTCCTACGCCCGCTACTGGCGCGAGGCGTTCCGGCTGCCCGCGATGGACCACAAGGAGCTGGCCGACCGGGTCGACCCCGCCGTCCACGGCCGCGAGCACCTCGACGCGGCCCTTGCGCGGGGCCGCGGGGCGGTGGTGGCGCTGACGCACTCGGGCAACTGGGACGTCGTCGGGGCCTGGGCGGTCCAGCGCTACGGCGGGTTCGCGACGGTGGCCGAGCGGCTGCGGCCCGAGGCGCTGTTCCAGCGGTTCGTCGACTACCGCGAGTCCCTCGGCTTCGAGATCCTCCCGATGACCGGCGGCGAGGCCCCCGTGCGCGGGCTGCTCCGGGCGCTGCGGGCCGGCCGGATCGTGTGCCTCGTGGCCGACCGCGACCTCTCGCGCCACGGGGTCGGCGTCGACTTCTTCGGCCACCGGGCCGCGATGCCGCCCGGGCCGGCGTCGTTGGCCGCCGCGACCGGGGCGGCGTTGCTGCCGCTGGGCTGCTGGTTCACCGGCTCGGGAAGCCCCGGCGACGACGGCGACGAGGGCTGGGGATTCCGGATCCACCCGCCGGTCCCGGTCGCGGGCCGTGACGGCGTGCCCGCAGCGACCCAAGGGGTGGCCGACGCCTTCGAGGCCGAGATCGCGGAGCACCCCCAGGACTGGCACATGCTCCAGCGGATCTGGCCCGACCTCGGCTGAGGTGTTTCCGAGGAATCATCTTCCGCGGAAGGACGTTTGGTCCGGCATGAGCATCCCCGCCGTCATGCGCGCCGTCGTCCTGGACGCGCCCGGCCCGCCCGAGGCCCTGCAGGTGCGCGAGCTGCCCGTGCCCGAGCCGCGCCGCGGGCACGTCCTGATCCGCGTCACCGCCTCCGGGCTCAACCGCTCGGAGCTGCACACCCGGCTCGGCCTGGCCGAGGGGGTGGTGTTCCCGCGCGTGCTCGGCATCGAGGCGACGGGGTACGTCGCGACGTGTCCGGGCGGCGAGTTCGCCGAGGGCGCGCGCGTCGTCGCCATGATGGGCGGGATGGGCCGGGTGTTCGACGGCGGCTACGCCGAGTACACAGCAGTTCCGGTCGCGCAGGTCACCGAGGTGCACACCGACCTCGACGACGCCGTGCTCGGCGCGATCCCGGAGATGCTGCAGACGGCGTACGGCTCGCTGACCGTCGGGCTCGACGCGCAGCCGGGGGAGACGCTGCTCGTGCGCGGGGGGACCTCGTCGATCGGGCTCGCCACCGCGGTGCTCGCGAAGCAGCGCGGCATGACGGTGCTCTCCACCACCCGTGACCTGGCGCGCGCCGACCTGCTCACCGGCGTCGGCGTGGACCACGTGGTCCTCGACGACGGGGCGGTGGCGCCGCGGGTGCGGGAGTTCGTGCCCGCGGGCGTCGACCGCGCGCTCGAGCTCGTCGGCACCCCGACGCTGCCCGACACCCTCGCAGCGGTGCGCGTCCACGGCGTCGCCTGCGTCTCGGGGATGCTCTCGAACGTCTGGACGATCCCGGACTTCTACCCGATCGCCTACCTCCCCCGCGGGGTCCGGCTCGCGGGCTACGGCGGCGACGCCTCCGACCTGCCCGCCGACGTGCTGCAGCGATTCTGCGACGACGTGGCCGCCGGGCGCGCCACGGTCCCGCGGGGCCGGACGTTCCGCCTCGACGAGATCGCCGAGGCGCACCGGCTCATGGAGGACGGACACGCCGGCGGCAAGCTCGTCGTCGTCCCCTGACAGGGCCGCTGCGACGTTCGGAGGCACCCGCAACCGCTTTCGGTCAAGTCGGTCCCGCGGGTCGTGTAGGACCGGACCGTGCTGGAGTCCCGGACCGCACACGTCGAGGCCACGGTGGAGCGGCTCTGCCGCGAGCTGGGCCCGGGCGCGCTGCTGCCCGGGGAACGGGACCTCGCGGCGCGGTGCGGGGTCTCGCGCTCGACGGTCCGGCTGGCGCTCGCCGAGCTGACCAGCCGGCGCGTGGTCGAGCGCCGGCACGGCGCGGGGACGTACGCGCGCCGGACCGCCCCCGCCCAGCCGCTCGACGCGCTGTCGTTCCACGACGACATGGCGCGCCGCGGGCTGCGCCCGTCCTCCCGGATGCTGTGGTGCGACGAGGTCGCCGCGGACGCCGACCTCGCCGTCCACCTCGAGGTGCCGGCGGGCGACCCCGTCCGGCGCTTCGCCCGCCTCCGGCTCGCCGACGGCGAACCCATGGCCCGCGAGCTGCTGCACGTGCCCACCCGCCTGGTCCCCGGCCTGTCCGGCGCCGACCTCGACGGCGACGCCTCGTGGTACGCCCTGCTCGAGTCGCGCTACCGGCGCCGGGTGGTCGACGGCGTCCAGACCGTCGAGCCGGTGCTCGTCGAGGGCGGGGACGCCGCCCTGCTCGGCATCGGCTCGGGTCGGGCCGGGTGGCGGTTCCTGCGCACCTCGCGCGACGAGCACGGCACCGTCGTCGAGCGGGTGGAGGCGCTGGTGCGGGCCGACCGCTACCTCGTCGAGGTCGAGATCACCCGCCCGCGCCGGCCCCCGCGCTAGCCGCTCCGGGGACCCCTGGCCGCGGTGCTCCGCGGGAGGGCGGCCCGCTGACGGCCGTACGCTCCCGCGCATGACGACGACCGC
>JAVXWR010000192.1:0-4724 GCA_032230725.1 Actinomycetota bacterium | reverse complement strand
ACGTCCGGGCGTGCCGGCCGGACGAGGTGCCCGAGGACGTGGTGTTCGCCGGGATGTGGTCCAACCCGCCGATCCGCGCGGGCAAGGCGGCCCTGCACGACCTGCTGACCGCGTGGCTGCCCCGGGTCGCCGGGCCGTCCTACCTCGTCGTCGCGAAGAACCTCGGGTCGGACTCGTTGGCGCGGTGGTTGGGTGATCAGGGGTACTCGGTGGCGAGGGTGTCGTCGAACGCGGGCTTCCGGGTGCTGGAGGTCCGCACTGCTGCGGAGGAGTGAGGCGTGGTCGCGGTCGATCGCAACGGGTCCGGGCCGCCGGTGCTGTGCCTGCACGGCTGGCCGGGTGGACCGTCGGACTACCGGCTGCTCTCGCCGCTGCTCGCGGCCGAGGCGGACGTCGTCGTGCCGCACCTGCTCGGCTACGCCGACTCGTTCGAGCCCGCCGACGCGCAGCGGCCGCCGTCGGACTTCGGCCGCGACGCCCAGGTGCGGATGCTCGTTAACCTCATCGACTCGCTCGGGCTCGACCGACCCGTGGTGGTCGGCTACGACGTCGGCGCGACGCTCGCGGTGACCCTCGGGCGCACGATCCCCGAGCGGCTGCGGGGCATCGTCGTCGGGAACACCCTGCCGCCGTCGCAGTTCGGGCCGTGCGCGCTCGACGACGACCACCGCGCCGAGTTCTGGTACCAGGACTTCCACCAGCTCGAGGCCTGTTCGGCGTTGTGCGACGGCAACCCGGCCGCCGTCCGGATCTACCTGCAGCACTTCTGGTCGCACTGGGGGAACCGCCCGGACGCCGAGCTGGCCGAGGAGCTCGTCGAGGCCTACTCCCGGCCGGGGGCGTTCACCGCGGCGCTGAACTGGTACCGGTCGGGGTCGGCGACCCTGGCGACGGCGTTGTCGCTGCGGGGCGCTGCCGAGCTGCCACCGCCCGTCGAGGTCCCGACGACGATGCTGTGGGGCGCGCAGGATCCGCTGTACCCGCCGCGGTTCGCGGACGCGGCGGACGAACTCTTCCCGCACGGCACGGTGCGCGTGCTCGACGACGTCGGGCACTTCACCCCGCTCGAGGCGCCGGGGGAGATGGCCGAGGCGGTGCGGGAGTTCCTCTAGACGTCGCCGAGTGTGGGTCTGTGGGGCTCGGGAGGCCCGGTCGCGTCCCATCGGCGCACACTCGACGGCCCCGTGGTCTGGCTGGTTAGGCTGCCGAGGACGCCGACGAGCCGATGTGCTCCATTCGGCGGGACCGGCGTACTCCAATCGGCAGAGAGGGCGGCTTTAGGTGCCGCACAGTGCGGGTTCGAATCCCGTCGCCGGTACTCAGAGTTTCAGATCGCGCAGCAACCGGCCCACGTGGCCGGTGGCCTTGACCCCGTACTGCGCGTCCTCGATCTTCCCCTCGGCGTCGACGAGGAAGGTCGAGCGGATGACGCCCATCGAGGTGCGGCCGTACATCGTCTTCTCGCCCCAGGCGCCGTAGGCCTGCATCGCCGTCTTGTCGGGGTCGGAGAGCAGCGGGAACGTCAGCCCCTGGTCGGCGCGGAACTTCGCGAGCTTGGCGGGCTTGTCGGGCGAGATGCCCAGGACGTCGATCCCGGCGTCGTTGAACGTCGCCAGGTTCTCGGTGAAGTCGCAGGCCTCCTTCGTGCACCCCGGGGTCCCGGCGACCGGGTAGAAGTACACGATGACCCGACGGCCGCGGTGGTCGGCGAGCGACACCGTCTCGCCCGTGTCGGAGGTGAGGGAGAACTCCGGGGCGGCGTCACCCGGGGTCAGACGGTTATCGGTGGCCACGGGCGGGCAGGATACCGCTGACATGTGATCGCCGACCGTGCGGCGCGTCGTCGTGGGCCTGTGCGGACGCGGCGTGACGATGCGGCCACGATGGGCGGCAGCAGGCAACGGGCTGCGTCGACGACAGAGCGGCGACCGGGGAACCGGGGCCGGACCGGACAGGACGAGGGAGGCTCCGTGGCACGCGACCCGGACACCATCGAGCGGGAGATCGAGCAGGCGCGCGAGGCTCTCGCCGGTGCGCTCGACGAGCTCTCGGAGCGCGCGAGCCCGCAGCGGCTCAGCGAGCAGGGCAAGGAGATGGCGGCCGAGAAGTGGGCCGACCCGAAGATCAAGTACGGGGTGATCGCGGCGGGCGCCCTCATCGGGCTCCTCATCCTGCGCAAGCTGCTCAAGTAGGACGGCACGACGGGCCGGTCCGACGGCTGTGGGCGGGTGTCCCGAGGTGATAGGAACCTCGGGACGCCCGCCCTTCGTCGTAACAGCACAGCTCGGAGGTCCTCCACCGTGTCGACGTCGTCGTCGCAACTCACTCCTGCGGCCCAGCGCTTCCGCGCGGCCCGCGACCTCCTCGTCGAACGGCAGACCGACTACGACGCGGCCCGGCGCGACTTCACCTGGCCCGAGCTCGACGAGTTCAACTGGGCGCTGGAGCACTTCGACGCCATCGGGGCCGACCCGGCCTCGGCCGACCGGCCGGCGCTCTGGATCGTCGAGCAGGACGGGATCGAGGGGAAGTACTCGTTCGCGGAGATGACCCGCCGGTCCAACCGCGTCGCGAACTGGCTGCACTCCCACGGCGTGGCGCGGGGCGACCGGATCATCCTCATGCTCGCCAACCAGGTCGAGCTGTGGGACACGATCCTCGCGACGATGAAGCTGGGCGCAGTGCTGATCCCGTCAACGCCGATGCTCGGGGCGGCGGACCTCCGTGACCGCATCGACCGGGGCGCCGCGAAGCACGTCGTCGTCCGGGATGCCGACGCCGACAAGTTCGACGACGTCCCCGGCGACTACACCCGCGTCGCCGTCGGGCCCGCGACGCCGGACGGCTGGCTGGACTTCGCCGACGCGAACGGCGCGTCCGCGGATTTCGAGCCGGACGGTGCGACGAAGGCGTCCGACACCCTGCTGCTCTACTTCACCTCGGGGACCACGGCGAAGCCCAAGCTCGTCCAGCACACGCACGTCTCCTACCCCGTCGGGCACCTCTCGACGATGTACTGGATCGGGCTCGAGCCCGGCGACGTGCACTGCAACATCTCCTCGCCCGGCTGGGCGAAGCACGCGTGGTCCAACGTCTTCGCCCCGTGGTGCGCCGAGGCGACGATCTTCATCTACAACTACAGCCGCTTCGACGCGGACGCGATGCTGAAGACGCTGGTCGACAAGGGTGTGACGACGTTCTGCGCGCCGCCGACGGTGTGGCGGATGCTCATCCAGGCCGACCTGAGCCGCTGGCAGGTGCCGATGCGCGAGCTCGTCGGCGCCGGCGAGCCGCTGAACCCGGAGGTCATCGAGCAGGTCCGCGACGCGTGGGGTCTGACGATCCGCGACGGCTTCGGGCAGACCGAGTCGTCGCTGCAGATCGCGAACACCCCCGGCCAGCGGGTGAAGGACGGCTCGATGGGTCGGCCGCTGCCCGGCTTCGAGATCGCGCTGGTGGACCCGGTCAGCGGCGCCGTCGTTGACGAGGGCGAGATCTGCGTCGACCTGTCGAAGCGCCCGGTCGGGCTCATGGTCGGGTACGCCGACGACGACGAGCGCAACGCCGAGGTCATGCGCGACGGCTACTACCACACCGGCGACGTCGGGTCCCGCGACGAGGACGGCTACATCACCTACGTCGGGCGCTCGGACGACGTGTTCAAGGCCAGCGACTACCGCATCTCGCCGTTCGAGCTGGAGAGCGTGCTGCTCGAGCACGAGGCCGTGGCCGAGGCCGCCGTCGTGCCCTCGCCCGACGCGCTGCGCCTGGCCGTGCCGAAGGCCTACGTCGTGCTCGCCCGCGGGTGGGAGCCGGGGGAGAAGGCCGCGCGGGCGATCCTGGAGTACGCCCGCGAGCACCTCCCGGCCTACAAGCGGGTGCGCCGCCTCGAGTTCGCGGAGCTGCCGAAGACGATCTCGGGGAAGATCCGTCGCGTCGAGCTGCGGACGCGGGAGACCGACCTGCGCGCCGACCCGGCCAACGGCGCGGCTCCCGAGGGCGAGTGGTCCGACGAGTCACTGGGTCTGCGGTCGTCGTCGTGAACTTCGCGTTCGACGTGGTGCCGCGGTACGCCGAGATCGACCAGCAGGGCGTGGTGTTCTTCGGGCACTACCTGACGTGGTGCGACGAGGCCTTCACCGCTTTCCAGACGGCGATCGGCTACCCGTACCCGGACATGATCGCCGACGGCGTCGACATCCAGATCGTGCACGCGGAGCTGGACTACGGCGCCTCGGTGCACTGGGGCGATGCGGTGCTCGTCGTGGTGGAGAGCGAGAAGGTCGGGTCGACGTCCCTGACGACGCGCTTCACGATCCGCCGGTCCGCTTCGGCCGGGGAGACCTGGACGGACGCCGTGACCGTGCGGCTGGTGCACGTGTGTGTGGATGCGTCGGCGTTCACGAAGATGGCGGTGCCGGAGCGGTTGGCGTCCGGGTTGGCGGCCTCTCGGGAGTGAAGTCGGGTGGCGCAACCGAGTCGCGGCGACTCGGTTGCGTTCCCTCGTTCCACCCCCGTGGTTCGCCGCCGGTCGCTACCTTCCTGGGCATGAGTGCTCCGGTGCCGCCGGGTGCGGGTCTGCAGGCGTCGGATCCCGCACGTCTGACCGACGGGCAGGTGATCCCGCGTCAGGTCGTGGACATGCCGACCGGTGGGTCGTTCACGGTCGACCTCGAGCGCGCGCCGCAGACGCTCCGGGACCTGACTGCAGCGAGGGACGAGCT
>JAVXWR010000155.1:0-7600 GCA_032230725.1 Actinomycetota bacterium | reverse complement strand
ATGGGCCTGATCGGCGTCTCCACCGGCGTGTTCGGGGTGTACGCCGCGGCGGCCGGGGCCCTCGAGGAGCAGTTCGGCTACTACACCGTCGTCGTCGCGGTCGTGGTGTCCGCAACGTCCATCGCCGAGCTGCGCGACCGCCGGCCGCGGCTGCGCCGGCCCCTCGCCGTCGTCGCGTCGGTGTTCGTCGTGGCCACCCTCGTCCTGGGGGTCTCCGCCCGCGCCACCGTCGACGACACCTTCCCGCAGGCCCGGTCGTGGATGGGAACGAACCTCCCGGCCGACGCCCGGGTCGGACTCACCGGGCCCGTCGCCCAACTCGCCTTCCTGCCCCACGAGGGCTGGGGCGAGTGGCCGAGCCTGACCCAGCTGCGGGACAACGACGCGCAGTACGTGCTCACCTCCTCCCGCCCGCTGGAGCAGGGGTACGGCGACGCCGCCCCGGAGGTGCTCACCTGGATCACCCGGCACGCCCGGCCGCTGTTCACCGCGCACGGACCCACCAACGGCGACACCACCGTCTGGCAGATCGACCGGCCCGCGCTCGACGCGGCCGTCGCCGCCGGTCAGGACGTCGCGCCCGTCTCCGAGAGCGGCTGAGCCGTGCGCGGGCGCGGATGGGCGGCCGGGATCGGTGTGGTGGCGCTGGTCGTCGTCGTGGCGGCCGCGGCCCTGCTGACCGGCGGTGCACGCGGCTCGATCGCGGCGCAACGGCCGGCGTTCGGGGTCCTCGGGTCGTCCTGCGCACCTGACCGGGTCGCGGCGCTGCGCCGGGCCGGCGCGACCACGGCGATGACCGAGATGCAGTGGGCGCAGGCCGAACCTGCCCCGGGGGTCGTCGACGAGGCCTACCTGGACTCCGTCCGGGAGCGGATCACCACCTGCGCCGCGGGCGGCCTGACCGTGGTGCTCGGACTCGGGATGCAGAACCCGCCGCCCTGGGTGCTCGCGCTCCCGTCCGCGACCTTCCGCGACCAGACGGGGGAGACCTCCTCGGACGGCGAGGCGAACCTCGTGTTCAGCACCGCGGCCCGCGAGGCGGGCGTCGGCTACCTGCGCGCGATCGCCGACCGGGTGGGATTCGAGCACGTCGCCGCCGTCCGGCTCGCCGGCGAGCTCGGCTATCCCGGGCCCGAGCAGGGGGACGGACCGGCGTTCTGGGCCTTCGACCGCGCCGCGCAGGGCGGTTCCGGGCGGGCCGCCGGCGTCGACCCGTCCCCCATGCCGGGCTGGCTCCCCGGCTCCCCGACGTGGCAGGGCACGCCGGTCACGGCGGACGCCGTGAGCCGCTGGTACGACTGGTACACCGGCTCGCTGGTCGGGTCGATCGTGTGGTTGGCCGACGCGCTGCGCGAGGCTGGCTTCACCGGGGACGTGCACGTCCCGCTGGCCGGGCGCGGGGTGCTGCCCGCCGACCGGCAGGAGGCGGTCGACGGCCTCCTCGACGGCCGCGCCGACCCCGACGGGGCCCTGGGCAAGGGGACCGACTACCCCGCCCAGTTCGCCGTCTTCGCCGACCTCGACGCCCGGCTGAAGGCGCAGTCCCCGCCGGCGCGGTTGCTGGTCGACTTCACCAGCCTGGACGACGACAGCGCCGTCCGGGCCCGGGCCGCCGTCCCGCCGCAGGACACCTGCCGGCCCGGCGACACGCCCGCCTCGCTCACCGCGGCCGGTCTGGAGCGGGGGGCGACGCAGCGCTGGACGGTCGCGCTGGCCCACGCGGCCGGCCTCGGGATCGTCGCCGAGAACCCCGGACCGCCCGGCGAGGCCAACACCGGCGGGACCGCGGAGTCGGACGGCGAGGCGGCGCAGATGGTGCAGGGCGCCCGCTACGCCCGGGACTGCGACCTCGAGGCCTGGTACCTCGCGTTCGAGGACCAGCTCTTCGACCCGGGCTCGAGCATCGACGTGCCTGCCTACGCCCGCGTGGTCGCGGGCTCGTCGCCGGGCTGAGGGACCGGGTGTAGGGCTCGCCCCCGGGACCGGAGGGCCGTCCCCATCCCGGGCGGACCCCGTCGTGGCGAGGCTGGTCCTTGCCCACGAGCGAGGAGAGCCCACCATGCGCGACCTGCGAGGACACCAGTCCGCCGCGGCGGGGACCGCGGTCCTGATGGGCGCGATCGCCCTCGCCGCGCCGCTGAACTACGGCTTCGGGCTCGCGCTCGCGTGGCTGCTGCCCGCCGCCGAGTTCGGTGCCGTGAGCGTGCTGCTGACGGTGCTGCTGCTGGCCACCTCGGTCCTCGCGGCGGGTTTCCCCTGGGCGCTGGCCCGCCGGGTCGCCCGCGACGAGTCGGGTGCGGCCGGATCGGCGGACGCCGCCGCCACCTTCCGGGCTGCGCTGCTCGGCAACGTCGTGCTCGGTGCGGTGCTCGCGGCCGGGTTCGCCGGCGTCCAGCTCGCGACCGGCGCGATCCTGCCCGGTGCCGGCGCCGGGCTCACCGCCGTCGTCGCGGTCACCGTCGTGATGCTCGCCCTCGGTCAGGTCCTCGTCGGCGGGCTGCAGGGCGCCCGGCGCTTCACCGCCGTCAGTGCCGCGCGGATCGCGGAGGTCGTGGTCAAGGTCGCGGTCGGCCTCGGGGTCGTCGCGCTGCTCGGGGCCGGGGTCGTGGGGGTCGGGTGGGCGCTGCTGATCGGGGCCGGTGCTGCCGCCGTGATCGCCTGGTGGACGGTCCGCGACCGCCTGCCCCGGCTGCGCGGCCCGGTCGCCGGGTGGCGCTCGTTCACCGCCGCCGCGCCGATGGCCGCGGCCACGGCGGGGTTCGGGCTGATCGGCACCCTCGACGTCCTGCTCCTCGGCGTCCTCGGCGACGGCCACGGCGTCACCGTCGCCGCGATCGGCAGCTACCAGGCGGCGGCCATCCTGGCGAAGGCGCCGTTCCTGATCGGCAGCACCGTCTCCGACGTCGTGTTCCCCTTCCTCGCCCGGGCCCGCGGCGCGGCGGAGGCGCACGGCTGGTTCGTCACCGGGCTGCGCTGGGTCCCCCTCGCCCTCGTGCCGATCCTGCTCGTCCTCGCCGTCTGCCCGGAGTCGCTGATCGGACGGCTGTTCCCCGCCGAGTACGCCGACGCGTCCGGACCGACCCGCCTGATCGCCGTCGGCACCCTCGGGCTGATCGTCGGTGACATGCTGCTCAAGGCTCTCGTCGCGCGCGGCCTCGCCGCCGCGGCCGCGGCGCGCATCCCGGCCGCCGCCGTCACCGAGGTCGCGACGATGGCCCTGCTGGTGCCCGCGCACGGCGCGCTGGGTGCCGCCGCCGGCTTCGTCGTCGGGGCCTGGGTCGGGGTCGGTGTGCTCGGCGCCGTGTACGTGCGGCACCACCGTGTCGGGGTCGGGTCGGTGCGCCGCGTGCTGGCGTGGGTCGCGGCGATGGGTGTGCTCACGGGCAGTCTGGCGCTGGCCGCCGGGGTCGGCGCGGGGCTCGACCTCGTGCTGATCGCCGCGGGCCTGCTCGGCTACGCGGGCATCGTCGTGAGCCTGGGCGCGGTGCCGGCGGCCGACGTCGCCCGGGTGCACGGCCTGCTGGGACGCCTCGTCGGAGGGCGCCGCGCAGAGCCGATGGAGGCGGCCCTCACCGCCAGATCGAGAGCGTGATCGGGCCGAGCTGCTCGCTGAACCAGCCGTCGGGGGAGGCTTCGGCGAGCAGGGCGCGGAATGCGGTGTCGAAGCGCTCGGAGGACGGCGCCGAACAGGTGCGGGGCGGAGCTGGAGAGCGAGTAGACCGAGGCACGGACCCTCGGCGGCGCTGCGGCCCACGGTGCGCCCCGCATCGCTAGCGTTCCCGGCCGTCGAAGCCGGCCGCCCGGAACACGAGGTCGGCGGGGAGCTCCTCGGCGCGCAGGTGGCGCCAGATGACGTTCGTGGTCTTCTGGGTGCGGGCCTCGGCGAGCATGTCGGGATCGGCGTCGACGCCGATGGCCTCGCCGAACCGCGGCGCCAGCAACAGCGTCGCGACCCGGGCCCGCACCCGACGTCGAGCGGGCGCCCGGTGCCGTCGAGGCCGAACGCGGTGAGGCGGTCCACGAGCGCCGCGGGGTAGGGCACCCGGCCGAGGCGGTAGAAGGGGGTGCTGCCGGCGTAGAGGGTGGGGTCCCAGGACCAGCCGTCCTCGGTCACGTCGTCATCCTCGCGTGTTCCCGGGCTGTCCCGCCGGGGCACGACGCGGGCGCAGATCGAGGCCGTTCGGGTCGCGTCGCGCGTCCGGGGCGCGGGGCTCGGCACGGTGAGGGTCGTCCACGCTGCCTCACTCGGCCTACCCCGATGATCATCAGGATTGGAGGCAGGTCCGAGCCCGCCGACATCTGCCTCGTGTGCTCGTGATCATTTGGAATCGGTCGGTGTTTCCCCTGTTCCAGCGTGATTGTCGGGGGGTGCGTCTACAGTTGTCCCCATGAGCGGATCGGTGGACGAGGCGGTGTGCGAACAGGCCCGCGACGTCATGGCCACCGCCCGCCGCGCCGAACACGCGGTCCTGGAATCGGTCCGCAGGCTGGCCGCGGCCGGGGTCGCCGAGGCCAGCGGCTACCGCAGCGCCGAAGCCCTGATCCAGGACCTCTGGCGGGTCGACCTCGGTGAAGCCCGCCGACTGATCCGCGCCGCCCATGCCCTGTGCGGCTCGATCGGCGGGCTCGGCGAATCGATCGAACCCGCCTGCCCCGCTGCCGGAAAAGCCGCCGCCTCCGGAGTCCTCGACCGCGGGCACGTCCGGGTCATCCACGACGCCATGACCTACCTCGAGCGGGTTCCTGGCATCGACCCAGCCGCCCTGGCCGAGGCCGAGGAGTTCCTCGTCGAACATGCCGCCACCTTGACTCCCCGCGCGCTGATGCGGGTCGCCGCCGCGCTGATCGCGAAGCTCGACCAGGACGGGATCGCGCCCGAGGACGAACCCGAGCCCACCGACGAGTTGCGCATCGTCCGTCGCAAGGACGGATCCCTCGCCCTCAAGGGCCGATTCCGCGACCGCGCGGACGTCGACCTGCTCTGCGAGACCTTCGACGCCCTGTCCGGGCGCGCCAACGCCGACGACCACCGCGACCTGGCCCAGCGCTACGCCGAGACCCTGCTCGACCTGTGCGGCTGCGCCAACGCTCCTGGTGGGATCGCCGCCGAGACCGGCCCCGAGACCCACGTCGACCCCGAGGACACCTGCGGGCCGATCGAGCGCGGCGAGCCCGACCCGCGTCACCAACCCCCGGCCACCCGCAGCCCGGTCGGCGAGCCGGCACCCAGCGAGGCAGCGAGAACCGGCGACGACACGGCCCCCGGCGACGCCACGGCCGCCCCCGAGGCGCTCCGCCGCCGGGCCCCGCGCGCCCCGGGTCGCGCCCAGCTCACCCTGACCATGCAGTTGACCTGGCTGGGGGCCCAGATCGGGCACGGCCTGCTCGGCGACGAGACCCCCATCAGCGCCGCGGAAGTCCGTCGACTGGCCTGCGACGCCGGGGTCATCCCCATGGTCCTGGGCACCCGCTCCGAACCCCTCGACGTCGGGCGGCTGTCCTACGTCGTTCCCGAACCCATGCGCCGGACCTTGGTCTTCCGCGACCGGGGCTGCAGCTTCCCCGGCTGCCGGCGCCGCCCCGGACGCTGCCACGCTCACCACATCGAGCACTGGCTCGACGGCGGCGACACCGCCCTGGACAACTGCACCCTGCTCTGCCGCTTCCACCACCACCTGGTCCACCACGGGGGCTGGCAGGTCGAGATGCGCAACGGCCGCCCGTGGTACACCCCGCCCCGCTGGATCGACCCCCGGCAGAGACCGCGCCCCGGCGGACCCGCACTGGTCTGAGCCGGGAACTCGGTCGACCCACGACGCCGTCGGCGCTGGAGTGGTCGAGTGCTGTCCGAGCCCACTCCGCATGCGGGGACACGTGCCGTCGTGGTGGGGCTGGTGGGCCTGTGGCTGTGCTGGGGGACCTCGTTCCCCGCGATGCGGGTGATGGTCGCGACGATGCCGCCCCTGCGCGTCGGGTGTCGTCTTCCTCGTCGCCGGGCTCGCGTCGGGCGCCACGAAGCCGACGGTGTTCCGCGGGCTCACGACGCGGCAGTTCGGGCCGCGTGAGCATTCAACGGAGGCGGCCGAGGGCGCGGTCGATCTCGCTCTCCAGCTCGGCCCCGTCCAGTGGGCGGACGTGCTGCTGCACGACCGTCCCGAGCAGCCAGGACACCAGCGTCCGCGCGTCCTCGGCGGCCAGCGAGGAGTGGCGTGCACTGAGAAGTTCGTCGAACAGGGACTCGACCGCCACCAGCATCTTCTCCACCGCGGCCCGCTCCCCGCGTCGGCCCGCCGTGATCCAGTGCTCGAACCAGAGGAACGCGGCGTACGGCCGGTCGACGAAGGTGTCGAGGTAGGCCCGGATCACGGCTCGCAGCCGTTCGTCGGGGGCGTGGTGGCGGGCGGCCACCGTGCGCAGCCCGTCGAGCATCGCGTCGAGGTGAGCGGCCACGGCGGCGTCGACGATCTCGTCGATGTCGCGGAAGTAGTAGTGGATCGCGCTCTTGGTCAGCGGGCTCGCGTCGGCGACCGCGCGCGCCGTGCAGCCCGCGACCCCGTCACGCGCGAGGACGATCCGGGCTGCCTCGACGATCTGCTTGCGCTTCAGCTCGGCCGCGCTCGACGCCACCACCTCGTACTCCCGCGGAATCGCCACAGCGACCACCCTACCGATGCCAGGACGCCCGTCCTAGAATCAGGACATCTGTCCTGACGACGGAGGTGGCCGACATGCCCCAGCCCGCGACGCTCGAGAGCAACAAGGAGCGCATCCGCACGATGCTCGACGAGGTCTGGAACGCCGGGCACCCCGAGCGGCTGCCGGAGTTCTGGGCCGAGGAGACGCGCGCGGAGGCCGAGGAGCTCCACCGGGTGCTGACGACCGCGTTCCCGGACCTCCGGATCACCGTCGAGGACATCGTCGCCGAGGGCGATCGGGTGGTCGTGCGCCTACGTCTCCGCGGAACGCATCGGGGCCCCTTCCAGGGCATGGCCACGACGGGACGGAGTGTGGAGTTCGGCGCGATCCGCATCTACCGCCTGGACGACGGCCTCGTCGCCGAGACCTGGGCGCACCAGGACTCGATGGGGTTGGCGCGCCAGCTGCGTGGCTGACGACGGGAGCGGCTCACCGCGCCCAGTACGTCTCGGGCAGCCGGGGGATGACGCCGGAGGGGAACAGGGCGTCGACCTGTGTGGTGTACCCGCGCACGAGCGACTCCTTGGCCTCGAGGCCCCCGTCGAACGACCACGGGCGCAGGCCGGTCCGACGGACGAAGTCCGGGTCCGGGGCGTGCTCGAGCGCGTACGGGAAGTCGGAGAACCACACGACCTGGCCGGGCCAGACGAGGCCCAGGTCGCGGGTCAGGAGGTGGTCGACGTGGCGGCCGACGCCGAGCGGGCACAGCAGGAGGTCGGCCTCGCCGGCCCGGGCGGCGATCTGCATGGCCAGGTCCGCGCGCAGGCGCCGGTCGCCGCGGGAGACGCGGCCGCGTGCGATGTCGAAGCGGAAGGTCGGGTAGCGGTGGGCGAGCTCGGGGACGAGCCGCGTCATCGGGGCGAGCGCCGGGGGGACCTCGCGCTGTCGGAAGAGCGCGTCGGTC
>JAVXWR010000151.1:0-3296 GCA_032230725.1 Actinomycetota bacterium | reverse complement strand
CGCCCAGATTGGGCCATCCGAGCTAAGGGGGTCGCTCGGCCTGCCGGGCGCCTGTCACTATATGTGATCAGAGGCTACTGATCGACTCGGACGAGGGTGCTGTCTCCACCCGAAACGGAAGGAGTTGGTGATGCCGCACTACCTCACCCAGGTTAGCTACACGCCCGAGAGCTGGGCGGCACAAATGAAAAGCGAGCAGGACGTCCGCGAGCGGGTCGGTCCGGCCACGGAAGCTCTCGGCGGGCGACTCGAGAGTGTCTACTACGCCTTCGGCGAGCACGACCTCATCGCGATTGTCGAGTTCCCCAACGACGCCGCAGTCGCCGCATGGTCGATCGCAACCGCAGCGGGGGGAGCATTGCGTGCCCTGAAGACCACCCCGTTGATCAGCGTCGAGGACGGTCTAGACGCCTTGCGCAACGCCTCAAAGGTGACCGAGGCCTACCGACCGCCCCGCTGACTCCAGCCCATCAGCGGGTTGGATACCTCAGGGCACCGGACGGGTGCGCTCGGGTCGGGGCGCGCCTGTAGCCCCCGTCGTTTCTGCCGACTGCCTCCCCGGTCAATGGCTAAGCGTGGAGGTCGTGTCGAGTGCATCACGGTGGTGAACAAGACCAGGCCGCCGACCAGCGTCGAGCCGGCTGGGCATCCTGGCCCGCGGCGGTGAGGTCCGCGGGCTCTGCCAGCCGCCCAGCGGACCGCACCGTCCGGCCATCCCGGCGAGGACGCCTAACCCCCAGACCACCAGCGGAAGGCCACGACAACCCGGAGGACAACCATGATCTTTACGGTGTACGACGCCTCGACAACGCGGTCGGAGCCCTGACTTGGCCGCTGCGAGTCCCGAGGCGCTGGTCGCTGCGTTCAGCGGCGCACTCAACGACGGGGACGCTGACGCACTCGGCGCCCTATCACCGAAGATGCCGTCTTCGTCAACATCGCCGGCATGCGCATGCTCGCTCGAGAGGGCATCGTTGACGGGCACCGCTGGGCGCTCGCCGGCCCCCTCAAGGCCAGCACGGTCACCCTGGAGGACCTGGCGATCATCGCCGTGCGCGACGACCTGGCCGTCGTGCATGTCACCAGCGTGCGCACACCCCGCCGCGACGCCCCAGCCGGCGGTCTGCCGCCTGGGCGCACAGTCCTGGTCTTCACCCTCGTGGGCGGAAAGAACGGATGGCTCGCCGTCGCGGCGACCAACACCCCGACCGCCGTCCTCCCAACCACCCCACCGAACCGACCGTAACGGCCAACGGCCCGGTGGAGCCGACCTCACGTCGAGTCGATGACGGGCCCTCATCGGGGAGGGTCGACGATAGGGCATTACCGGAAAGGCTGATCCAGTCGGCGGGTAGCGAATGGCCCGGCCACCCTCGGTGCCTCTGTCGACGACCTCATATGGCGGGTCGTGGGGTGCGAACGATGTCAATTCGGCGAGCCGTAGTGTGATCGGCGTGCACACCCGGCGTGGACGGAGTTGCTGGTAGAGGCTGCAGTCGTCTCGTCCCGGAATCCTCCCAATCGGCTGGTTGGTGATAGCTTCCACGCCCGTAACATCTCGCGGCGGATCATGGCCCGCTACTCAGGGTGTGGTGTGGGATTGGGGTGTGTCGGCGCGGGTGCCGGTGATTTTCACGGCCGCGGCGGTGCGACTGGTCACGTCGATCTTGCGGTAGACGTGTTCTAGATGTTTCGCGATGGTGCGTGGGCTGATGTCGAGTGCCCGAGCGATGGCGGCGTTGGTTTTTCCGTCGGCGACCATCAGCATGACCGTCAGCTCCCGCGCGGACAGTTCGGGTGGGGGCGGGTGTTGCAGGTCGACGAGGGCGGCTCGGGCTTGCTGTCGTCGCTTGACTCGGGACAGGGCAGCCATCAGCGGTGCCCGGAGGACTCCCACGAGGTCTCGGTCCTGTTCGCTGAAGTCGCGGCGGGCTCGGTTGAGGGCGAATCCCACGACCTCGGTGGACGGGGTGGCGATCGTGAAGGCCAGTTGGTGCTCGACGTTCACCCGGCCGAAGAAGTCGGCGTACAGACCGAGGTGGTGGAGATCGACGACGCTGAGGAAGTCACTGAGCTTCACCGGCCGTCCGTCGCCGGTCTGTCGGTAGTGGTTGACCAGGGGGTGTTCGTGGACGTGCTCGGCGAAGCGGATGTGATCGTCAGGATGTACGGAGTCCACGGGGTGATCGGCGAACCGCACCCGCCACGGCGCGGTGCCGATCTCGTTGAAGGTCACCAGGTCGCAGCCCACGATGTCGGCGAGCAGCGGTAGCACGGCACCGCCAAAATGATCAGGATCGTCGAGGTCGGCTAGGCCGTCGACGAGCCGAACTGCCCGGTCAAGGGTCGCCAGTGGCACATACATCGTCTCGTTCCCTCCGCCCGCGGCGGACACGCGCAAGGTGCGTATCGACGGTGGCCCCTGTCGGCCGGTGAGGTCAAGGCCGGTGACTCGCAGCGCAGTGCTCGAGTACGCGAGGGAGCAGGAGCAGGTCATGCCAGACGTTGACCACGACAAACTGATGGAATTCGTCCACAAGGTCATCGGTGACTGGGGTGCGGTCGCGTCGGCCCCGTTGGTGGTCATCGGCGACAAGCTCGGCCTCTACCGCGCCATGGCCGACGGCGAGCCCGTGACCTCCACCGAACTCGCCGAGCGCACCGGAACGACCGAGCGCTACGTCCGGGAGTGGCTGGGCTCGCAGGCCGCCGGCGGCTACGTGGCCCTCGACGTCGACGGTCGCTACCGCCTCGAGCCCGAACAAGCGGTCGCGCTGACCGACGAGTCGAGCCCGGCCTGCGTGATCGGTGGCTTCGAGGCCTTCACCGCGGCCGCTGAGATCGGGCCCCGGCTGGCCGAGGCCTTCCGCGACGGCAGCGGGATCGGATGGGACGAGCATCCGCCCGGACTGTTCCGTGGCACTGCCCGGTTCTTCCGACCCGGCTACGCGGCCAGCCTGATCAGCGAATGGCTCCCGGCGCTCGACGGTGTCGACGCGAAACTCGACTCCGGGGCCCGGGTCGCGGACGTCGGGTGCGGCTACGGCCACTCCACGGTGCTGATGGCCCAAGCCTATCCCGCGAGCACGTTCACCGGCTACGACTACCACCCCGAGTCGATCGAGGTCGCCCGCAAACTCGCCGCCGACGCGGGCCTCTCCGAGCGAGTCACGTTCGAGGTCGCGAGCGCGAAGGAGTTCCCCGGCACCGATCTCGACCTGATCACGTTCTTCGACTGCCTGCACGACATGGGCGACCCCGTCGGTGCCTTGTCCCACGCCCGGTCCGCGCTCGCC
>JAVXWR010000138.1:0-4369 GCA_032230725.1 Actinomycetota bacterium | reverse complement strand
ACCACGGGCAGGGCGCGAACCAGTCGATCGAGGACGCCGTCGTGCTGGCCGACCTGCTCGCCGGCACCGATCCCGACACGGCTCTGGCCACCTACCCCCGCGGACGCCGCGCGCGCACCCGCGCCGTGGCCCGCAGTGCCTGGGACACCGGGACGCTGCTGCATCTTCCCGACGACGACGTCGCGGGGCTCGCGGAGCGCGACGCACGCTTCAAGAGCTACCTCGACGCCAACGCCTGGGTCCACGAGTACACCGCCGCCACCACGAAGGAATCCGCATGACCACCGCCGAAGACCAGTCCGTGTCCGATGCCGTGACCGCCGGCTCCCACGCCACCGATATCGCGCGATCGGGCGCGGCCACCTTCCGCTCGGGGGGCGGCGGTGTCGACCAGCAGCGGGCGGCGACGGTGATCGGCGCTGCGCTCGAGGGGATCCGCGCCGCGATCCGCGAGCACAAGGTGACCTACGAGGAGTTCGACGCGTTCAAGCGCTGGCTGATCAGCGTCTCCGACACCGGCGAGTGGCCGCTGTTCCTCGACGTCTACCTCGAGTTCGAGGTCGAGAAGGTCGCCGCGGAGACCCAGGACGGCTCCGTCGGCACCATCCTCGGCCCGTTCTGGCTCGACGGGCAGGTCCAGCTCGACTCGCCGGCCACGCTGCCGATGCGCGACGACGAGCCCGGCACGCCGATGATCCTGGCCGGTCAGGTCACGGGCACCGACGGCACGCCGCTGGCCGGCGCCAAGGTCGACATCTGGCACACCGACGAGGAGGGCTGGTACTCCGGCTTCGCATCGAAGCCGCCGGCCGGGAATCTGCGCGGTGTCGTCACCGCCGACGACGAGGGCCGCTACGAGATCCACACCCGCAAGCCCGCGCCCTACACGATCCCGCTCGACGGGCCGACCGGGCAGATGACCCTGGCCGCCGGGTGGAGCCCGTGGCGGCCCGCGCACATCCACCTGCTGGTGACCGCACCGGGTCACCGGACACTCACCACGCAGCTCTTCTTCACCGGGGACCCCTACCTCGGCAACGACGTCGCCTCGGCCGACAAGCCCGAACTGACCCTCGACCCGCAGCCCACCGGCAACGGCGACGAGGTCCGCTCCGACCGGGACTTCGTGCTGGAGCCGGAGGCCTGACTCCGTGGAGATCCGGCAGCTGCGCTACTTCGTGACGGTGGCGCGGACGCGGCACTTCGGGCGCGCGGCCGAACAGCTGCACATCGCCGGGTCGCCGCTCTCCCAGGCGATCCGGCAGCTGGAGTCGCACCTCGGCACGCCGCTGTTCGAGCGGACCACACGCCGGGTCGACCTCACGCCCGCCGGCGAGGCGCTGCTGCCGGAGGCCGTCCGCATCCTCGAGTCGGTGGGGGCCGCCCGCGAGCAGGTCTCGCGGGTGGCCGCCGGCGATCTCGGGCGGCTGCGGATCGGCTCGACGGCGCTGGCGACCTACCGCCATGTGCCGGAGCTCGTCCGGCGGCTCGGCGAGGAGTTGCCGGACCTCGCCCTGCGCTTCCGGACCGAGATGCTCACCCCGGCGCTCGAGGCGGCGCTGACCGACCACCGCATCGACCTCGCGGTCCTGCGCCCGCCTGTCGACGACGACGACGCGATCGCCACCCGGGTGCTCGCCCGGGAGCGGCTGGTGCTGGCGGTCCCGGCGGCGTGGGAGGGACCGTCCGGAGGCTCGGTGGGCGCCGTGGCGCTCGGCGACCTCGCCGACGAGGAGTTCGTCGTGTACTCCGCGCCGGGCTCCGTGGTCGGCGCCGCCGCGGACCGGGCCTGCCGCGGGGCGGGCTTCGTGCCGCGGCGCACCCACGAGGCCGACCAGACCTCGATCGTGCTCGCCCTGGTCGCCGCGGGCCTCGGGGTGGCCCTGCTGCCGGAGTCCGTCCTCGCCGTCACCGTCGACGGCGTGCGCTATCGCGAGCTGGCCGACTGCGACGTCACCGCGGACGTCGCCCTGGCCTGGCGACACGACGACCCCTCCCCTGCCCTCGCGAAGGCCCTCGCCGTCCTGGGCCGTCACGAGAGGACCACCGGACCCGAGATGAAGATCGGACCCGTATGAAGATCGACAAAGTCGAGGCGATCCCGCTCGCGATCCCCTACCGCCGGCCCTTCGGCTTCGCCAGCGGCCGGGTGACCGCCGCCGACCACGTCCTCGTCCGGATCACCACCGACGACGGCCTCGTCGGGCACGGCGAGGCCCCGCCGCGGCCCTACACCTACGGCGAGACCGCGTCGTCGATCCTCGCCGCCGTCCGCGACCTGTTCGCCCCGGTGCTCGTCGGCGCCGACCCCTTCGCCCGCGAGCGCATCCGCGCCGACCTCGACCGCACCGTCGCCAACAACGCGGCCAAGGGCGCGATCGACGTCGCGCTCTGGGACCTCGTCGGGCAGGCCTGCGGGCAGCCGGTGCACGTGCTGCTCGGGCATGCCGCCGACGACGTCCGCGCCGCCCACATGATCGGGCTCGGCACGCCGGAGGAGATGGTCGCCGACGCCGTCGAGATGCGCGACGACCACGGCGTCGACGCGTTCAAGATCAAGGTCGGCCGTGAGTTGGGCGTCGACATGGCCGCGGTGCGGGCGCTGCGCGCGGAGCTGGGCGAGCACGTCGAGCTCTACGCCGACGCCAACCGCGGCTGGGACGCCGACACCGCGATCGTCGCGTCCCGCCGGCTCGCCGAGCACGGCGTGTCCATGCTCGAGGAGCCCAACCCGGCCGCGGACGTCCTCGGCCGGCGGCGGATCGTGGCGGCAAGTCCCATCCCCGTCGTCGGCGACGAGTCGACGATCACCCTGGGCGGGGTCGCCCGGTCGCTGCTCGACCGCGACTCGGAGGCCATCAGCGTCAAGGTCGCGCGCACCGGGTTCACCGACTCCGCGAAGATCGTCGGGCTCTGCGAGGGGCTCGGGGTGACCACGGTCGTCGGGAACCAGATCGACGGGATGCTCGGGACCGTGGCCTCGGTGGCGCTGGGCTGCGGGCTGCGCGCACTGGCCCGCCAGCCGGTCGAGGTCACCAACTACCTGCTGATGACCGACGATGTGCTCGCCGAGCCCCCCGTGATCGTCGAGGGCCGTCTCGCCGCCCGGCAGGAGCCCGGCCTCGGCGTGAGGATCGACCCCGACAAGTTGGCGCACTACCGCGTCGACTCCTGAGCGTCAGGAAAGTCCGATCCTGACACTCAACGTCAGGAACCCGTCGTCGATCACGGAGGACCCAGTGCAGTTCCTCGTCCACATGGACGTCCGTCTGCCCCACGACATGCCGCAGGAGGTCGCCGACGACCTGCGCGCCCGTGAGAAGGCCCGCGCCCACGAGATCCAGGGCGCCGGGAAGTGGCCGGAGCTCTGGCGGGTCGTGGGGCGCTACGCGAACGTCAGCCGTTTCGACGTCTCCTCCGGCGACGAGCTGCACGAGCTCCTCTCGAGCCTGCCGCTCTTCCCGTACATGGACGTCGAGGTCACCGCGCTGACCCGGCACCCGTCCAAGCTCGACCGGTGAGGAGTTGCCGGTCGTCGGAAGGCCGGTGTCGTGCGGGCGTCCGATGGGAGAGGGTGGGGCGGTGCGCCTCCACGTAGTCGACGAGGGTCCGTCCGACGCCCCCGTCGTCGTCCTGCTCTGCTCGCTCGGCTCCACCGTCGACATGTGGGCCCCGCAGCGCCGG
The DNA here is from genome assembly GCA_032230725.1 of Actinomycetota bacterium. Classification (GTDB taxonomy): domain Bacteria; phylum Actinomycetota; class Actinomycetes; order Mycobacteriales; family Pseudonocardiaceae; genus Actinomycetospora. The sequence continues at coordinate 685 of JAVXWR010000138.1, read as the reverse complement.
GAGCTGGCCGGGGACCACCGGGTGCTGGCCATGGACACCCGCGGGCACGGCGGCTCCCCCGTGCCCGACGGCCCGTACTTCGTCGAGGATCTGGCCGACGACGTCCTCGAGACGCTCGACGACCTCGGGGTCGACCAGGCCGCGTTCGTCGGGGTGTCGCTCGGCGGCGCGATGAGCCAGGCGGTGGCCCTGCGCGCTCCCGAGCGGGTGAGCGCGCTGGCCCTGCTCTGCACGTCCGCGCAGTTCGACAACCTCGACACGTACGTCGAGCGCGCCGAGACCGTCCGGTCCGAGGGCGACGGCGCGATCGCGGACGGGGTGGTCGCGCGCTGGTTCACCGACGACGTCGACGAGACCACCCGCACGACGATGCGCGACATGATCGCCGCGACCCCGTCCGAGGGATACGCGTCGTGCTGCGAGGCCATCGTCGCCTGGGACTCGCGGTCACGGCTGGCGTCCATCACGGCGCCCACGCTGGTGATCTCGGGGGCGCAGGATCCGGCGACCCCGCCGGAGCACGGGCGCGTCCTCGCCGACGGCATCCCCGGGGCACGCTTCGAGCTGATCGAGGACGCCGCCCACCTCGCGTCCTACCAGCGGCCCGAGGTCGTCACCCCACTCCTGGCCGAACACCTGAAGGGCTTGAGCTGATTGTGAGAGGAATTCCTGGATGAGCGAGATC
>JAVXWR010000122.1:0-3059 GCA_032230725.1 Actinomycetota bacterium | reverse complement strand
ACCACGCCGGGCGCCCCGTCGACGCCGTCCTCACCCTCGTTGACGGCGGCGGCCACCAGGTCGCCCGCGGCGCGACCGACGCCGAGGGGGAGTACCGCCTCCCGGTCGGCCCCGCCTCCGGGTCGGGGTTGCTCGTCGTGCGCGGCCGCGACGGGCGCTCCGCGCCCGCCGTCGGGTCGGTGGTCCTGGGGGTCCCGGCGGTCCACGACGTCGAGCTGGACACCGGCGCCCGGGCCCGCGGGGCGAGCCTGGTGGCGGGCTCGTAGATGCCGCCGCGGACGGTGCCGGGTGTCGGAGCGGCGGTCTAGGGTGGCGGGCATGTCGAGCACGACCTTCGCGCGTCTCCCGCACCCCGGTCCGGCGACCGAGGAGCGGGTCGCGGAGGTACTGGCCGCACCGGGGTTCGGCAGGTACTTCACCGACCACATGGTCACCGCGACCTGGGACGCCGCCCGCGGGTGGCACGACGCGACGGTCGGCCCGTACCAGCCGCTCTCGATCGACCCGGCGTCGGTGGTGCTGCACTACAGCCAGACGATCTTCGAGGGGCTGAAGGCCTACCGCCACCCCGACGGGTCGATCGCGTCGTTCCGCCCGTGGGCCAACGCCGAGCGGATGGCGCGCTCGGCCGAGCGCCTGGCGATGCCGCCGCTGCCCGAGGACCTCTTCCTCGACTCGATCCGCGAGCTCCTCGCCGTCGACGCGCGCTGGGTGCCGGCGGCCGGGGGCGAGGAGTCGCTGTACCTGCGGCCGTTCATGTTCGGGTCGTCCTCCGGGCTGGGGGTGCGGCCCAGCGAGGAGTACCTCTACCTGCTCATCGCCTCCCCGGCCGGCGCCTACTTCCCGCGCGGGCTGGCCCCGGTGAGCGTGTGGCTCTCCACCGACTACGTCCGCGCGGTGCCGGGCGGCACCGGCGAGGCGAAGTGCGGCGGCAACTACGCCGCCTCGCTGGCCGCCCAGGCCCAGGCCTCCGCGCAGGGCTGCGACCAGGTGGTGTGGCTCGACGCGCTCGAGCACCGCTGGGTGGAGGAGATGGGCGGGATGAACCTGTTCTTCGTCTTCACCGACGCCGAGGGCAACCACGAGGTCGTCACCCCCGAGCTCTCGGGATCGCTGCTGCCGGGCATCACGCGCCGCTCGCTCCTCGAGCTGGCGCGCGAGGACGGCGCGGCCGTCACCGAGCGCCGCATCTCCACCGACGAGTGGGAGAAGGAGGTCGCCTCGGGGGCGCTCACCGAGGTGTTCGCCTGCGGGACGGCGGCGGTGATCACGCCGGTCGGGTCGGTCAAGTACGACGGCGGGTCCTTCGAGATCGGCGACGGCACGCCCGGTCCGGTCACCGCGCGGCTGCGGGAGCGCCTCACCGCGATCCAGCGCGGCGCGGCCCCGGACCACCACGGCTGGATGGAACGCCTGGGCTGAGCAGGCCCTGGCGCGGGCCCCATGATCAGGGGCACCTCAGGCATGCCCGACGGCAGGCCGTCCTGCTTCATGTGCCACTCGCCCTGACGGTCCGGCTCAGGGGCCCAGCGCGAGGACGGCCACGGTCACGGTCACCGTCGCCTCGCACACCCCGCCGAACACGTCCCCGTTCACCCCGGCGAGGCGCCGGATCGCGTGACGCGCGAGCACGACCGCGACGAGGGCGCCGACGACGACGGCGACCGGTCCCAGCCACAGCCGGCCGGGCACGGCCGGGATCGCCGCCGCGGCGAGGGCGACCGCCCAGACGACGGGCGCGGCCACGTGCTGGCTGCCGGCGACGAGGGCGCCGAGCCCCCCCGGGCTCGCGGCGGGCACGCCCGGCCGGGCGCACCAGGTGAACGAGGCCCGCCCCGCGGCCCAGGCGACCGCGACGGCGAGGACCCCGAGCGGGCCCCGCTCCAGCACGGCGGGCAGCGCGGCCGCCTGGGCGCCCAGGGCCACGATCAGCGTGATCACCCCGAACGCGCCCGTCGAGGGGTCCTTCATCACCGCGAGCATCCGCTCCGGGCCGCCGTAGCTACCGAGGCCGTCGGCGAGGTCGGCGAGCCCGTCGAGGTGCAGCCCACGCGTCAGTCCCGCGGCCGCCGCCACCCCGGCGACGCCCGCCAGCAGGGGCGGGGCCCCGAGGGCGAGCAGGCCCAGGACGATCCCCCCGACGATCCCGCCGATCACCAGCCCCACCACCGGCGCGAGGAGGAGCGCCCGGCCCGCCGCCTGCCTGCTGGTCGACCGGACGGGCGCCGGTGCGACGCTGAACAGTGACAGCGCGAGGACGGCGGCGTCGACCCAGGAACTGGGGTCGGCGTGGGCGGGGAGGTGGGGCGCGATCGCGCCCGGGCGGTCGTAGGGACCGGGCCTGCTGTCGGGAGCAGACCTGCCGTCGGGACCGGGCCTGCCGTCGGGACCGGACGCGCCGTCGGGAGCAGACCTGCCGTCGGGAGCGGACCCGTCGTCGGGACCGGACACGTCGCCGCTCACGAGCCCGCGGCGACCCGCGCGGCCATCGTGACCAGCGGGACCGCGGCGAGCGCGCCCGTCGCGGCCCCGGCGCGCAGGTCGAGCAGCAGCAACGGGTCGAGGCCGAGTACCTCGAGGGCGAGGGCCTGGGCGGGCTCGGTGTCCCGTGTGGCGGCCTGCCACCAGGCGCGCGAGCCAGGCGCCCAGGCGTCGGCGAGCAGGGCGGCGACGCAGACCGCCGCGCCGTCGAGCAGGACGGGGGTCCGGCGCCGGGCGGCCTGGGCGAGGAACGCGACGATCGCGGCGAGGTCGGCACCGCCGGCGACGCGCAGCAGTGCCTCCGGGTCGCGCCCGGCGGACCGGGTGCGGCGCAGTCCGTCGCGGACGGCGGCCGCCTTGCGCATCCAGGCGGTGTCGTCGATGCCGCTGCCGCGCCCGACGACGGCGACCGGCTCGCGGGCGGTCATCGCGGCGGCGAGGACCGCGGTCGGGGTGGAGACCCCGACGGCCAGCTCGCCGGGGACGAGCAGGTCGGCACCCTCGTCGACGGCGGTGTCGGCCGCGGCCCGGCCGGCGTCCAGGGCGGCCCGGACGCCGTCGGCGGTCAGGGCGTCCTC
>JAVXWR010000113.1:0-8776 GCA_032230725.1 Actinomycetota bacterium | reverse complement strand
CCCGCCCGGCAGTCGGCAGGAGGACGGACGAGGTTCCTACAGGACCCGGTACTTCGACCGCTGGAGGTCGGTGCCCTCCGGGAACGGCAGATAGCCGGCCCCGGAGAAGATTTTGCTGGGCACCGTCTCCTGGGCGAACCCGCGCTTGGTGATGTCGTAGTAGTAGTTCGCGACGCGCTGGTCGATCTCCCACAGGTCGTAGTCCCTGCAGGCCTTCTCGTAGGTCCCGGCCTTGCGCATGTGCGGCAGGATCATGTCGATGTAGTAGACGTACTGGCCGTTCCAGATCAGGTCACGGCGGCACATCTTCGAAGTCTTCGTGTACAGCTTCAGGGTTGCGGTCTGCACGCGGCCGAGATGATCGGACAGATCATCGATCGCGATGGGGTACACCTCCCCCATCGGGGTGTTCCACTTCTCCCGGGCGAACACCGCGCCGCCGACGATCGCCTCGATGTAGTTCTTCGGGCGCGTGAAGGTGGTGGAGATGTCGTTGACCCGAATCTCCTCCAGTCCCATCTTCTCCGGGTCGATGATCATCGCCAGCGTGTAGGCGTGCGGGAGGCCAGCGTCCTCGCTGACGTCGGACCAGTGGTAGATCTCCTCGTTGACGAAGAGGTCGCGCAGGATCAGCAGGTTGCCGTCGGGCAGTTCGTAGGGGCCGGTGTCGCCCAACCCGAGCCGGTTGTCGTAGTGGTGCAGGAACGCGAGCAGCTCGGTGGCGGCGTTGAACTGGGTGAACGCCGAGTGCTTGGGGCTGCCGTGCTCGATGGGCTCGATCTGGGAGGTCAGCGTCTGGAGGAAGTCCTCCTCGTGGATGCGTGCGCGGTACCGGTCCTGCGAGTTGAGGATGAAGCCGTCCTGGCGCTTGCCCCACAGCACGCGCTGCATGAACTTGAGGATCTCGTTGGACTCCTGGACGTACTCGTCGGCCTTGATCGCCTCGAGCGCGAGCAGCCCACAGCGGCCCATGCCGAAGCCGACGGCACCGATGCACCAGTCGTGCACGGAATTCACCTTGGTGCCGATCTCGCGGCGCGCACTGGCGCCGATGTCCATGACGCCCTGCGCGCCCACTTCGCGCGTGGTCATCGCCAGCAGCTCCGGCCACCGGTAGAACTCGTGCATGAAGGCCAGGATCTCGTACTCCTGGCGGGGGATCATGCCCGAGACTCCCTCGGTGGCCCGCATGACGAGCACGTCCCAGATGTTCCAGGCGAGGTAGTTGTTGAGGTCGTTGAGCTCGTCGATGGAGAACTGATCCCGCAGGACATCGTCCTTCGACACCTTCTCCAGGACGCCGCTCTTCGCCCTGGCCTTCATCATCTTGTCGCCGAGGATGCCGTCGGTGACGGGCTCCATACCGACGAAGTTGCCGGTGTAGGTGAGGTCTTGGAAGCGCAGACCGTCGTCCTGCTCCTCGTACCGCTTCTTGTAGCTCGCTCGCTTGCCTTCGGTCGTCGTCACTGTGTCGCTCCCTGTCGGTGCTCGCTCGAGGTGTCCGTAACCGGTCGGCGCCCTACAGAGCCACGACCCGGCCGGTGTCGTTGTCGCTGCAGTCGAGCCGTACCTGCTTGCCGTCGAGCTCCCTGGCGATCTCCTCGAAGTGCGACTCCGGGGTGTTGCCGACCACGTAGCGAGACTCGCTGTTGGTTAGGTGCACGGTCATGACGCACGGCGTCTGGAACTCGCGCGACAGGATCCCGAGGTGCGACTCCGGTGCGCCGGACATCGTGATGACCCCGATGGCACCCATGCTGAGCGCTGGGGCGAGGAATGTCGTGGTGCCGCCCTGCACCAGCAGGATGTGTTCCTGGAGCTTCCCGGACTGGATGAGGGAGATCACGTCGCCGGGCGAGTTCAGGTACTTCACGGTCCCGGTCGGGGACTTGCTGGTGTCGAAGACGTTGTAGCCCTCGGCCAGGACATCGGCCATGGATGTTCCTCCTTGAACTGTGGGTGGTGCTGCCGGCCGCCCGGGCGCCACCCGAGCGGGCCCGCACCACGGCGTCGTCTCGTCACAGTGCCGTGGCTCACGTTCACAGCCGATGGGGTCCGTGGACAAAAGTGCCGCTCATCGTTGTCCGGGAGGGATAGTGCTGGCTGCGGACACCGGACGGGTCAGGACATGATCAGTACGTCCGAGATGGGGCGCTCCGCATGCCCACACCGTCGCCGGCGCCAGCCACAGGCATCGCTCTCACAGGCGTCGGACGTCAGGTGTTGGACATCGCTGAAGTCCGATCAAGACCCGGGGTCGAGGTCGTCGAAAACCGGCACCGATCCGCACCGACAGCAGAGAGCGCCACGGGACCGAGTCGCTAGCTCGGACCAGCCGCTTCAAGATTCCTATGCCCGCAGCGGGACGTGCATGAAGGCCGCAAACCGGTGGGCGATCACCTTCGTGCCCGTCGCCGTCGCCAACATCTTCTTCGCCGCCATCAGCCAGACTTCCGCGTGACCTATGCGTGACCAAGATGGGCGAGGAGGTCCCGCTTTGGGTACCGCTTACGTCACACCACCGCCCTGCACGAATGCCGACCACTGATGATCGAGCCCGGCGGGCACCGTCGCTGAGCAGCACGAACGCTCACCGTGCATCACCGTTGGCGCCGTGACTCCTGTCCACTGGGTTCGGGGTTCGAGTCCCTGACGGCGCACCCTTCGTTGCAGGTCGCCGACCTGCTGTGCTTTCCTCCCCGTGTCGGAGTGGCCGTTTACCGGCGGCAACCCCTCGACGCGGTCCCCGGAGAGGCTCGTGGCCACGATCGAGGCGATCGGCAGACCGATCAGGGACCAGACGGCGAGGCCGAGGACGCACTAGCCGACGTCCTCGGCCAGGGCGGGGCTACTTGCCGAACGGGAGCAGGTAGGGCGGTGACGGGGACGCCCAGGTTGTCGCGGCGGCCCTCGACGTAGATCGTGCGGCAGGGCAGGCCACCCGGGTCGGAGGGGTGCCCGTCGGGGACGGTCCAGAGTCCTTGCCGTACCCGAGGTTCAGAGTGGTCCAGCCGGTGTCGGCGATGTCGGGGGTGAGCACGGCGGCGCGGAAGGTGCCGCCACCCCCGGGGCCGCCCTGCCAGCGCAGGTAGACCGAGGCGATGACCCCGGAGTCGCCGCCGTTCTCGACGGGCATGACCCCGCGGTAGAACAGGTCAGCAGGGTCGGGGCGGGTGTAGGTCTGGTCGGCGTAGAAGGTGATCGGGATGTGCACGGCGGGCCTCCGCTCAGTCGGCAAGCAACAGGGCGCGGCGACGGCGCGTAGAGGCCGGGTCCGCGGGGACACCGGGGAGCAGACGGGCGCCGAGCGACTTGCAGCCGACCAGCGCCGCGCCCGGTCGGCGGGCCCGTGGGTGCCGCCGTTGATCGCCTTGGCGACCGCGGTCAGGTCCCTGGCGTCGCACAGCGCGTTGATCTTTAGGCCGCCACAACGCGGCCCGTTTTCCTAATCAGGATTCAGAAGTAGGTTCGGCGTCGTGCCAAGAGTGCGGGGTTGGGTGCTGGTCGCGGGTGGTTCTGGCGGCATCGGGGCTGCGGTGACGCGCACGCTCGCCGAGGACGGGTGGGACGTCGTCGTGACGTACCGGTCCAACGCCGACGCCGCACGGTCCGCTGCCGAGCGCGTGGAGGCCGCCGGCCAGACCGCGGTCGTCCACCAGCTCGACCTCACGGACCCGTCGGCCACGGTCGAGGCGGTCCACCACGCGGCTCCCGTTCCGCTGACCGGCGTGGTCTACGCCGCGGGACCGCACATCCCCATGCAGTACATCTCCGGGATCACGCCCGAGCGGTATCGCGAGCAGCTCCTTGGCGACACGGTGCCCGCATACAACCTGCTGCACGCCGCCATCGAGCCGCTCCGGGCGATCGCGGGCGCGATGGTGGCGACGGTGACGCCGGCGATCCGCCACTACTCCAAGAAGGACATGCTGTCCTCCTCCCCGAAGGCCGCGGTGGAGTCGTTCGTCCGAGGGATCGCCGCCGAGGAGGGGCGGTACGGGGTGCGCGCCAACTGCGTCGGCGTCGGGCTCGTGCAGGGCGACGGCATGTGGAACGAGCTGGTCGCCCGGGGTGACTACACCGAGGAGCTCCTGGCGACCGCGCAGCGCAACCTGGCGCTCCGGCGCTTCGGGGAGGTCGTCGACATCGCCGAGGCGGTGTCGTTCCTCATGTCGCCCCGCGCCCGGTGGATCACCGGGCAGACCCTGGACGTCGATGGCGGCTACGCGCTGTAAGACGCCGTCGTCGTCACCTGGAGGATCACGCGGCTGACGAGCTCCGGGTCGTCGTGCATCGGCAGGTGCCCGACCCCGGGAAGGCGGACGAACTCCGCCTCGGGGACGGTCCGGAGGAACGGCCGGCCGTAGGGACGCCACGGCACGACGTGGTCGTGCTCGGCCCAGGCGATCCGAATCGGGCACGGCAGGTCGTCCAGGGGCCCGAGAGGTCCGTGGGCCGCTGCTCCGGCGAGCAGCTCGTCGATGACGACACACTGCGCGAGGTCGTTGAGCATCTCGTCGACGTCGGCCTCCGGGACGCGCTCGCCGTGCTCCATCGCGCCGCGGAGCAGGAAGCGGCGCAGCCGCGGGCGGTGGATCGCCCGGCGGGCGGAGTCGCCGGCCCCGAGTGCCAGTCCGACCCGGAACAGCCAGACGAGGCGCTCGAGGTCGAAGGGGCGTGCCCAGCCGCCGGCCGGCGAGAGCGCCACCACCGAGCGTGCGCGGCCGCGGCGCGCGAGCTCCAGGGCCACCCACCCGCCCAGGGAGTTCCCGGCGACGTGGGCCGTCGCGATGCCCGCCGCGTCGAGGTCGGCGCACAACGCGTCCACCAGTGCGGTGACGGTGACGTCGACGTCGGCCCCGAGGGGCAGGCCGCCGCGGTGGCCCGCGAGGGTCGGGACGTAGACGTCGTGGTGGCGCTCGAGCTCGCCGAGCACCGGGCGCCAGGCGCGCCACGACATCGCCGCGCCGTGCAGCAGCACGAGAGGCTCGCCGGACCCCGAGCGGTGGCTCTTCGCAAAGTCGCTCACAGGAGGCGCCGCATGAGCGTCTTGTCCCGCTCCGAGTAGGGCGGGTACATCAGGCCCGGATCGACCTTGGTCGACTTCGAGAGCACGGCCTTGCGGTGACTGAAGGTCTCGAAGCCCCAGCGCCCGTGGTACGACCCCATCCCGCTGGTGCCCACCCCGCCGAACGGGAGCTGCGGCACGAGGCAGTGCATCGCGACGTGGTTGATCACGGCGGCCCCGGAGCTGGTCTCGTCCAGCACGCGCTGCGCCGAGCGTCGGGAGCCGGTGAAGACGTAGGCCGCGAGGGGCTTGCTGCCACCGTTGACGCGCGTGATCGCGTCGTCGAGAGAGTCGACGGTGACGACCGGCAGGACCGGACCGAAGATCTCCGCGGCCATCAGCTCCGAGCCCGGGTCGGGGTCGACGACGATCGTCGGCTCGTACGTCAGCGCCGCGCGGTCGCCCTGGCCGCCCGTCACAATGCGGCCCCCCGCATCGTCCACCAGGCCGGCGACGCGGTCGTACTGCCGCTCGTTCACCACGCGCTGACCACCGCTCTGGTCGGCCCGGAACTCACCGACGGCGTGCTGCAGGCGGTCGACGAGCCGGTCGCGGACCGAGCGCTGCACGAGCACGTAGTCGGGGGCGATGCACGTCTGTCCCGAGTTCAGCAGCTTCACCCACGCGATCCGGCGCGCAGCCACCTCGACATCGGCGTCCGCGAGGACGATGGCCGGGCTCTTGCCCCCGAGCTCGAGCACCACCGGGGTGAGGTGCCGCGCGGCGCCCTCCATGACCTTCTTCCCGATCTCCGGCCCGCCGGTGAAGAACGCGAGGTCGAACCCCTGGTCGAGCAGCTGCTGGGTGGTGTCGGCCTCGCCCTCGACCACGGCGACCGCGTCCCGGTCCAGGTAGCGCGGGAGCAGGTCGGCGAGGAGCGCCGAGCTGGCAGGTGCGTGCTCCGACGGCTTGACGACCACCGCGTTGCCGGCGGCGAGGGCACCCACCACCGGCCCCAGCGTCAGGTAGACGGGGTAGTTCCACGGCCCGATGACCAGGACGACGCCGAGGGGCTCGTACCGGTACTGCGCCGAGCCGGGCAGCATCGTCGGAGACAGACCAACCCGGCGAGGCCGCATCCACCGACGGAGACGACGACGGGCGTAGGCGGCCTCGGCCTTCGTCCCGGCGATCTCGCCGAGCCAGCTGTCGTGGGCCGACCTGCCGAGATCGGCCGCGATGGCGTCGGCGACCGCCGCCTCCTGTTCCTCGAGCAGCCGCTCGACGGCGGCGAGCTGCCGGGCCCGCCACCACCGCGGTCGGGTGCGGCCCGACGCCGCGGTCCGGCGGAGCCGCCGGACGACCTCGTCGGGGGCCTCATCCGTGTGCTCCGCAGTGGCTCGGGGCGCCGTGAACGTCATCGCCGACCGTCCTCTCGTGATTCCTCTACCGGGGGGGTCGCACAGCGGCGCCAAAAAACTTATCCTAGATTAAAGGGCGAACGCCAGCCGCGAGGAGGCCACGGATGTCCACCACGTCGGACGAGAGGGACGTCGACCTGAAGACGGTCGACCCGATGGACCGCACGCTCCACGAGCAGGGGCCGCCCCACGAGCTCTTCGCCCGCCTGCGCGGTGAATGCCCGGTACATCCCGGGACGGGCCCGGACGGGACCCGGTTCTGGTCCGTCACCCGAGACGAGGACGTGACCGCGGTCAGTCGGGACCCCGCGACCTTCTCCAGCCACCGCGCCGGCGTCTTCCTGCACCCCGATCAGGTCGCTCCGCTGGACTTCCTGCGCCAGGTCCTGCTCTTCAAGGACCCGCCCGAGCACCGGAACTACCGGCGCATCCTCGCCTCGGTGTTCACCCCGAAGGCCATCGCCGCGATGGAGGACAGGGTCCGCGCCGTCGTCACGCAGACGATCGACGGCGTGATCGAGGACGGGCGGGCCGACTTCGTCTCCGACATCGCCGTGCCGGTCCCCCTCCGCGTCCTCGCCGGGCTGCTCGGCATCCCCGACGACGACGTCGACCAGCTCTACGAGTGGACGCACCAGATCGAGCGCGCCCAGCAGTCGGACGAGCCGGCGGGCGCGACCCAGGTCTTCGGGGAGATGGTCGGCTACCTACAGCAGCAGATCGAGCGCCAGCTCCGCGAGGGCGAGGACAGCCTCGTGGTGCGGCTGCAGAACGCGGAGGTCGACGGGCAGAGCCTCGCCCCCGAGGAGATCCTGACCTTCTTCGGGCTGCTCGTGTTCGCCGGCAACGACACGACCCGCAACACGGCCGCCACCGGGACCCTCGCCCTGCTCCAGCACGGCCTCTGGTCGACCCTGCGCGATCAGCCGGACATCGCGCCGCAGGCCGTCGAGGAGATCCTGCGCTGGACGACCGTCGTCAAGTACTTCGCCCGCACCGCGACGGGCGACACCGAGATCGACGGGCAGCCGATCACCGAGGGCGAGAAGGTCGTCACCTGGTTCACCTCCGCATCCCGCGACGCCGACCTCAACGAGGACCCGGACCGGTTCGACATCACCCGGGAGAAGCCCCAGCACCGTGCGTTCGGCGGCGGTGGGCCGCACATGTGCCTCGGCAACCAGCTCGCCCGCCTCGAGCTCCGGGTCCTGTTCGAGGAGCTGCCGCGCCGTCTGCCCGACCTCGCCCTCGACGGCGAGCCCGCGTACCTGCAGTCCAACTGGGCCCACGCCCTGACGTCGCTCCCCGTCACCTTCACGCCCGGGAAGCGCGAGGGCTGAGGGGTCCCCACGACCGAGGCCGTGCCGGCCACGCGGGCGCAGAGGTCCGCGGCCAGCCAGCACCGGGCGGAGGTGTCCCGGGGACGCCTGTTGGACCACTTCCCCTCGAGGACGGCGCTCCTCGTGGCCGCCGCCGACCACCTCGTCGAGACCCGCTTCGGGCTCGACGGCCCGGTTCCGGCGGCGGCCCCGGGCGGCGCCGCCGGACCGGAGGGTCGGCTGGACCGGGCGGCCGACGCCATGTGGCGCACGTTCCACCAGCCGTACTTCTGGGCCGCGATGGAGCTGTGAACCGCGGCACGCACCGACCGCGCCCTTGCGGCCGTTCTCCTCCCCGCGGAGCGGCGGCTCGGCGCCGCGATCCGGCGCACCGTCGACGACACACTCCCCGACTTCGTCGGCCACCCGGCCTACACGACGGCGCGAGACGTCCTCGTCTCGAGCATGCGGGGCGTAGCCCTCACGTACGCTCGACCCTCGCGAGCCGGCGAGAGACCCGCACCTCGAGCTGTGGAAGGAGACGGCGCGGGCCCTACTGCTCGGAGGCGTCGGACGACCAGGGCGGTGACGCGCTCGGCCGGCTCACTCACGCGATCACTCCCCGGTCGCGGAGGGCCGCGGCGTCCGCCCCGAGCCACTCCCGGACGACGGTCTCGCTGTGCTCGCCGAGCGTCGGGGCGCGCACGACCGGGGTGCGCCCGCCGTCGAGGGAGACCGGGGACGCCGGGACGAAGTGGGAGCCGACCCCGGGCTGGTCGACCTCCGCGATCAGCGGGTCGTCACGGATGGCCGCGCCCCCGTCGGCCACGAGGTCGGTGAAGGTGCGGTAGCGCGACCACAGCAGCGACGTGTATCGCAGCCGGTCCTCGAGCTCCGGGAGGTCGAGCTCGGCGATCCACTTGGCGAAGAGGCCGGCGAGAACCTCGCGGTAGGCGAACCGGTCGTCGTCGGTGGTGAAGTCCGCGCCGAGGGCGGTCTCGAGGGCCTTGATCGGGCCGCTCAGCCCG
>JAVXWR010000096.1:0-4854 GCA_032230725.1 Actinomycetota bacterium | reverse complement strand
CCGCCAAGTGCGTCGTCCCCGACCTCGCCGAGGAGACCGCCCACCTCGAGCACCTGCGCACGCGTGCCCGCCGGGCGCTGCACGCCTGGGTCGAGCGCGAGGAGGCGCGGATCGCGCGGCTGCGCTCCCGCCCCGTGCTCGCCGACCCGCTGCGGACCGTGGCGGTGCGCGACGACGAGGTGGCGGGGCTGGTCGGGCGTGGGCGCCGGGTGGTCGAGGGCGGGCTGCGCGAGCGGGACGCCGACGTGCGCCACCTGCGCGCCTCCCTCACCGCGCTCGGGCCGGCGGCGACCCTGGCCCGCGGGTACGCGATCGTGCAGTCCGGGGGCGAGGTGTCGGCCCCGGTGCTCCGCTCGGCCGACGACGTCGGGCCGGGGGACGTCCTGCGCGTGCGACTGGCCGACGGGGCGGTGCGCGCCCGGGTGGAGGATCGATGACCGACAGCACGGAGAGCGCCGACGAGCCCGGGTACGAGCAGGCCCGCGAGGAGCTGGCCGCCGTCGTCGCCAAGCTCGAGGCGGGCGGGCTCTCCCTGGAGGACTCGCTGGCGCTCTGGGAACGTGGCGAATCGCTGGCCCGCACGTGCGAGCGCCACCTCGCCGGCGCCCGCGAACGGGTGGAGACGGTCCTGCGCGAGGCCGAGTCCCACGACTAGCGCATCCCGCGCGGCCGCCGTCGGTCACACTGTGCGTCCATGAGCGCCGCCAGGGGCAGTGCGGAGAGCGCCGAGGACGGCTGGGCGCGGACGATCCGCGACGCGCACGACGGGTACCACGCCGAGACGCGCACCCACCGCGATCCCGACGTGCTGGTCGACGACGTCGTCTCCTGGCGCATGCTCTCGCCCCACCTCATCCGGGCGCTGCTCTTCCTCGTCGCGCCGACGGTGCTGCTGCTGATCTGGCTGCTGCTCGACTACCTCGCGAGCACGTCGAGCCCGTCGATCACCGGCCGACTGATCATGAACGTGCTCGCCGCCCTGACCGCGGTGCTCTACCTGGCGGGGCTGGCGTCGTTCTTCGCGCCCGCCAAGGAGCCGATCGCCGAGTACTCCCGGCTCCTCGAGGGGCGGGCGGGGGCGGCCCGTGGCGCGTACCAGTGGGTCAGCCGGGCCGCGCAGGCCCGTCGCACCCCCGCCGAGGTCGAGCCGAGCACCGTCGCGGGGGTGCCGGTCCTGGTGTTCCGGCAGCGCAGCGAGCGGGCGATGCTGCTGGTGCAGCCCTACGGCGCCGACCTCTACGTCGGCTGGACGATGTGGCGCTCGCGCTCGACGGCGACCCTGCTCGCCCACTTCCTCCGCGACACCTTCGGCCGCTTCGCCCCGCTGCCGGTCTTCTCATCCGAGCTGCGCGCCGCGTCGACGCGGGCGATGCGCGAGAGCGTGCACTCGCTGGCCCGCGAGGGGGTCGCGGCCGCGGCGCACGTCGACGAGGCCCGAGCGCGGCAGGAGGCGGCCGCCCCCGAGCGCACGGAGTACGACGACGGCCGCTCCGCGCCGGCCGCGTTCGACGACCGCGGCTACGACGACCGCGGCTACGACGACCGCGGCTACGACGCCCGCAGGGAGCCCCATCGCGATCCGGGCGGAGCTGCCACAGACCCCCCAGTCGCCGGGCGGACAGGCTCCGGCGCACTCCCCCGCGCCACCCCGACGGCCGACCCGACGGCGGGCTGGGCGACCGACGACCGGGAGCGCGAACGGATCACCCGCACCCAGGGCTGGGGCCCGCCGCCCCGGGATTGATCCTGGCCCGTCGACAGGGTCGGCGCCACCGTTCCGGCCAGGGGCGCCCCTCGCCCGTCTATCCGACCGAGGGGCCCCTTCGCTCAGATCCCGGGCGAACCGCGACCAGCTCAGCCGCGCGGCACCACGGGCGACCCCAACGCCGTCGTCACCAGCTGGGTGAACCGCGCGGGCGACGCGTCGCCGGTGACCACCCAGCGCACCCCGTCCAGGTCGGTGGCCCACAGCTCCTCGCCGCGCACCCCGCGGTAGGTCGTCCAGGTGCGCCCGCCCGCCGCGACCGGGCCCAGCGCCGGCAGCGTGCCCTGCTCGGAGGTGACCAGGGCGTCCTCCGGCGCATCCGACTGCACCAGCCGCACGAACGCGTTGTCCGGGGTGACCCACCCGAGGCGGAACGCGCGGGTCGCGCCGACCGGGGGCACGTCGGAGGACTGCGGGATCCAGTCGGCGGGCATCGTCGGCGCCCGCAGGGGGAAGGGCACGGCCACAGCGGCGTCCCGGGAGACCTGTGCGACGTCGATGCGCTGGACCGCGCCGCGGTCGACGGTGGGCGCGGTCGGCGAGAACGAGCAGGCGCGGGTCAGACCGGTCAGCGCCAGCACGATCACCGCGAGCACGATCGTCCCGACGGCCAGCGGGCCCACCCCCCGACCCGACCCGCCACGCGGTGCGCTCACGACGACCTCCGTCCCATGCCTCCATCGTTCCAGTGATCACCGCCCGGCACCCGCCGGTCGATGCCGGTTCCGTGGTCGCGGCGGTCTGGGAGACTGTCCGCCCAGCCCGCACCTGTCCCTCGGGAGAGTTCGTGACCTCCTCGCAGTCCTCCACCGCACCCCGCCGCCCCGAGGCCCCCGATCGCAACCTCGCGCTCGAACTCGTGCGGGTGACGGAGGCGGCCGCGATGGCGGCGGGCCGGTTCGTCGGGCGGGGGGACAAGAACGGCGGCGACGGAGCGGCCGTGGACGCGATGCGCAAGCTCATCGGCTCGGTGTCGATGCGGGGCACGGTGGTCATCGGCGAGGGCGAGAAGGACGAGGCGCCGATGCTCTACAACGGCGAGGAGGTCGGCAACGGCGACGGCCCGGAGTGCGACGTCGCGGTCGACCCGGTCGACGGCACGACGCTGATGGCCAAGGGCATGCCGAACGCGCTCGCCGTCCTCGCCGTCGCCGAGCGCGGCGCGATGTTCGACCCGTCGGCCGTCTTCTACATGGAGAAGCTCGCGGTCGGGGCGGAGTACGCCGACGTCGTCGACATCAACGCCACCGTGAAGGACAACCTGCGCGCCGTGGCGAAGCGCAAGGGCGTGGGCCCCGCCGACGTCACCGTCGTCGTGCTCGACCGGCCGCGTCACGACGGCCTGGTGCAGGAGATCCGCGACGCGGGCGGGCGCATCCGCTTCATCACCGACGGCGACGTCGCCGGGGCGATCGCCGCCGCCCGCCACGAGAGCGACGTCGACCTGCTGCTCGGGGTCGGCGGCACCCCCGAGGGCATCATCGCGGCGTCGGCCATCTCGTGCCTGGGCGGCTCGTTCCAGGGCCGGCTGTGGCCCAAGGACGACGAGGAGCGCGAGAAGGCGCTCGCGGCGGGCCACGATCTCGACCGCGTGCTGCACACCGACGACCTGGTCAACGGTGAGAACATCTTCTTCTGCGCCACCGGGGTGACCAACGGCGACCTGCTGCGCGGTGTGCAGTACCGCGCGGGCGGCGCGAGCACGCAGTCACTGGTGATGCGCTCGAAATCGGGCACGGTGCGGCTCATCGACGGTTACCACCGCCTCGCCAAGCTGCGCCAGTACTCGACGGTGGACTTCGGCGCCGAGGAGCTCGGGACCGACGAGAGCCCCTGGGTGTAGGTGGCCTCGGCCACGCCCACCCCGACTCGTCGCCCGCCCCGCCAGACGCGAGGATTGCGGCCATGGGCAACGACGCAGGCGCTGAGCAGAACACGGAGTACCGGACCGAGCACGACACCATGGGCGAGGTCCAGGTGCCGGCCGCGGCGCTCTACGCCGCGCAGACGCAGCGTGCGGTCGAGAACTTCCCCATCTCGGGCCGGCCGATCGAGCCGGCCCAGATCCGCGCGCTCGGTCTCGTCAAGGGCGCCGCGGCCCGCGTGAACAAGACCCTCGGGGTACTCGAGGCCGAGATCGCCGACGCGATCGCCGACGCCGCCGACGAGGTCGCCTCCGGCGCGCACGACGGCGAGTTCCCCATCGACGTGTTCCAGACCGGCTCGGGCACCAGCTCGAACATGAACGCCAACGAGGTCATCGCGACCCTCGCCTCCCGCGCGAGCGGCCAGAAGGTCCACCCGAACGACCACGTCAACGCCTCACAGAGCTCGAACGACGTCTTCCCGACGACGATCCACCTGGCCGCCACCGAGGCCGTCGTCACCGACACCATCCCCGGCCTGGACCACCTCGGCGCCGTGCTGAACCGCCGGGCCCAGGACTGGCGCCACGTCGTGAAGGCCGGCCGCACCCACCTCATGGACGCCGTGCCGATCACCCTCGGCCAGGAGGCCGGCGGCTGGGCCACCCAGGTCAGCCACGGCACCGAGCGCCTGCGCGCCGCCCTGCCACGACTGGGCGAGCTGCCCATCGGCGGCACCGCGGTCGGCACCGGGATCAACACCCCCGAGGGCTTCGGCGCCCGCGTGGTCGAGAAGCTGCGCGAGGCCACCGAGCTCGCCGAGCTCACCGAGGCGCGCGACCACATCGAGGCCCAGGGCGCCCGCGACGGGCTCGTCGAGGCGTCCGGGGCGCTGCGCACGGTCGCCGTGAGCCTCTACAAGATCGCCAACGACCTCCGCTGGATGAGCTCGGGCCCGTCGACCGGCCTCGCCGAGATCCACCTGCCCGACCTGCAACCCGGCAGCTCGATCATGCCCGGCAAGGTCAACCCGGTGATTTGCGAGGCCACGATGATGGTCGCCGCCCAGGTCATGGGCAACGACGCGACCGTCGCCTTCTCCGGCAGCCAGGGCAACCTCGAGCTCAACGTCATGATGCCGGTGATGGCGCGCAACGTCCTCGAGTCGGCCCGGCTGCTCGGCAACGCCGCGCGGCTGCTCGCCGACCGTGTCCTCGAGGGCAC
>JAVXWR010000064.1:0-5681 GCA_032230725.1 Actinomycetota bacterium | reverse complement strand
CTGGGCGACACCTCCACGCTCGTCGACCCGTCGGTGGTGGACGAGATGCAGAAGCAGATGCAGAAGTAGGTCCTGCGGCGACCAGGACCTCCGGTTCGACGAGCAGTGACCCGTGCCGTGGGCACGGGTCACTGCTCGTCGGCGAAGCCTCCGTGCAGACACGGATGACCACGGTCGACGGTGCTGAGAACGTGCCCCCGGTGACGACCCCGGTCAGCCTTTCCGTGGGCAGCGGTCTGATCGACATCAGGGGGGCGTGTCCACGGACCGGGGTCGTCGCCCCCGTCGCGGCCGTCCTGGCGGCGGTGGTGTCGCTGAGCTGGCTGGCCCCGCTGGCCACGTACGACCTCGTGACCTACGTGGCCGCGGCCTCGGTGGGCATCACCATCGCCACGACCGGGGTCCTGTTCTCCTACGACGCCGAGCAGCGGGGCACCGGCCGCATCCTCGTCGCGGTGGCCGCCGTGTGGCTCGTCTCGTGGGGCAACGAGTGGCGCGCCGGCCCGTTGCCGCTGCTCTCCGAGCTCCTCGGTCCGCTCTGGTACGTGCTCGGGGCGTGGGCGCTGCTGCGCTACCCCGGGCGGGCCCTGGGCCGTCGCCACGAGGCGGTCTTCCTCGCGCTGCTGGGGGCATGGGCGTCCGGCGGGGCCGTGGTCCGCACCCTCCTCGGCCGACCCGAGTGGTCGGACTACCCCGCGCACACCATGTGGTTCACGATCGTCGACGCCCCGGACCGGGCGCGGTGGGACGACCTCAGCACGGCCTGGTTCCTCGGCCTCGGGGTCTTCTTCGCGACGCTCCTCGGCCTGCTGGCCCTCAAGCTGCGGCGCTCCCGGGGACTCGGGCGGCGGGAGACGCTGCCCCCGGCGTGCGCGGCGGGGGGCATCGCCGTGGCGGGCCTCGCCTACGTCGGGGTCCACGTCGTCGCGGTCTCCGAGGCGGTCCGGGATGCGTCGCTGGTGGTGGTCGCCGTGGCGGTCGCGACGACGCCGGTGGCGTTCCTCGTGGTCGCGGTACGACGCCAGGCCGCGAGGGCGGCGGTCGCCGAGCTGGTCGTCCGCCTGACGACGACGTCGTCGGGCGCGGACGCGGTACAGGACGCCCTCCGGACGGCCGTCGCGGACCCCGGGCTCCGGTTGTCCTGGTGGAGCCCCGCGGAACGGCGGTACGAGGCCGCCGATGGCGAGGAGGAGATGTCGGGCGAGGACGACCGCTGGCACGCGGAGATCCGGGACGCGGAGGGCGAGCCGCTGGCCCGCCTCGCCCTCGATCCCTCACTGCGCCGCCAGCCCGACCTCGTCTCAGCGGTGCTGGGCGCCGCCGGCCTCGCGCTCGCCAACGGGCGCCTCCACCACCGGGTCCAGGCGCAGCTCGAGGAGGTCCGGGCGTCCCGGCAGCGGATCGTCACGGCCACCCAGGCCGAACGCCAGCGCGTCGAGCGCGCGGTGCACGACGGTGCCCAGGGCCCGCTCGTCGCGGTGAGCGCGGCGCTGTCGACGGTCCGGCTGCGCGTGTCGGGCCAGCCGGAGGTGCTGGCGGCGCTCGAGCGGGCGCAGGACACCGTGCGGACCGCCCTCGGCGACCTGCGGGACATCGCGCGCGGCATGCACCCGATGGTGCTCACCGAGGACGGCCTGCGCGCGGCCCTCGCCCGGCTCGCGGAGAGCCAGAGCGTCCCGACCACGATCGACGTCCCGGCCACGCGGCTGCCCGCCGAGGTCGAGGGCGCGCTCTACTACTCCGCCGCCGAGGCCCTCACGAACGTCGTCAAGCACGCCGCCGCGACCAGCGCCCACGTCAGGGTCCGGGCCGAGGACGGGTTCGCGCGCCTGGAGGTGGACGACGACGGGCGCGGCGGGGCACGCCCGGACGGCGGGACGGGCCTGACGGGCCTCCGGGACCGCGCGCGGGCGCTGCGCGGTGAGCTCGCCGTGGGCGACGGCGAGTCCGGGGGGACCAGGGTGGTGGTGACGATCCCGTGCGCGTAGCGCTGCTCGAGGACGGGGTCTTCCGGGCGGCCCTGCGCTACCTGCTCGAGGCGGGCGGGGTCGACGTGGTCGGTGACGCCGGCGCGGCGCCTGCCTTCCTGGCGCTCGTCGCGGAGCGCCGTCCGGACGTCGCGATCCTCGACATCCGCCTCGAGGCGGGCTCCGACGACGCCTCCGGGCTCCTCGTCGCGCAACGGCTCCACGACCTCGACCCGTCGATCGGCCTGCTCGCGTTCTCCCACTTCGACGACGTCACCTGGGCCGCTCATCTGCTCGAGATCCGGGAGTGCGGCATCGGCTACCTGCTCAAGGACCGGGTCGACTCGCCGGAGGTGCTCTTCGACGCCCTCGAGCGCATCCGTGGGGGCGGCACGGCCATCGATCCGGGGATCATCGAGCGCCTGGTGCGCTACCGGGAGCGGCAGGGGAGCCTGCGGCCGCTGACGAGGCGGGAGTGCGACGTCCTGTACCTCGTCGCCCAGGGACTGTCGAACGCCGCGATCGCGGAGAGCCTCACGGTGGACAAGCGCACCGTCGAGACCCACGTCGCCAACATCTTCATGAAGCTGGGCCTCGAGGGCGATCGTCAGGACCGCCGGGTCACCGCGGCTCTCGCCTGGCTGCAGGCCGGCGGCAGCTGAGCGGGACGGAGGTCGTCGTCGGGGCTCAGCCGTTCTTCGTCCCGTCGGAGACGCGGTCCTCCAGGGCCGGCGGGGTCTCGCCGCGCAGGATGCCCAGCTCGTCGCTCACCCGGCCCATGATCCGGTCGGTGGCCTCCTGGAGCGCCGTGCGCTGCCCCTGCTTGCCGACCAGGTCGGAGAGGTCGACCGGCTCCCCGGCCAGCACCCGCAACGTGGCGCGGGGGACCAGGGTGCCCACCTTCGCCGTCGGCGGGAGCAGGTGGTTCGACCCCCACTGCCCGACGGGGATCACCGGAGCACCCGTCGCGAGCGCCATCCGCGCGACGCCGGTGTGGGCCTTCTGGGGCCAGCCGTCGGACTCGTACGGGAACCCGCCCTCCGGGTAGACGACGACGAGCTCGCCGCTGCGCACCGACTCGACCGCGGCCCGGTAGGCCTCGATGCCCGAGGCCTTGCGGTCCACCGGGATGTGCCGCCCGCCGCGCAGCGGGGCGCCGACCACGCGCATGCCCCACAGCTCCTTCATCGCCAGGAACCGCGGGACACGCCCCTGGGCCATGCAGTAGGCGACGAGCACGATCGGGTCGACGTGCGAGAGGTGGTTCACCGCCAGCAGGGCGCCCCCCGACGCCGGGACGTGCCGCCCCCCACGGAAGTCCCAGCGGGCCACGCCCATGAGCACCGGCCACAGCACCTCGATCGCGAACCCGTAGCCGAAGCCCCGGTCGAGGCGGGGGAGGAGCAGCCAGATGAGCAGCTTGCGCCACAGCCGCATGGCCCGGCCCGGCGGGCGGGCGTCGTGCCCCTGGGCGATCCGCCGTACGCGGGGGTGGGCGCGCAGCGGCGGGGGGTCGGAGGCGGTCACCTCGACGGACGCCGCCGGGTCCGGGGGCGGCGCCGCGAGCGGTGAGGGGCCGGTCGCGTCGTCGGGCCGTGAGCTCATGCCCCGGATCATGTCCTGTCGTCCGCCCCGCCCGCATGAGTAGTTCCCCCCGGCGGCCTGCCCCGGCCGAACCGCCGGGGCGCCGACCGCGATCGTGGGGACATGGGTCAGGCAGCAGCACGGGTGGCGAGGGCGGTCGGGGCGTTCGTGGAGACGAAGCGCAGCGGAGCTCGACCCGGGGAGGTGGAGACGAAGCGCAGCGGAGCTCGACCCGGGGAGGTGGAGACGAAGCGCAGCGGAGCTCGACCCGGGGAGGTGGAGACGACGCGCAGCGGAGCCCGACCCGGGGAGGTGGAGACGAAGGGCAGCGGGGCCGGGGTCGGGGACGGCCGGCTCCCGGTGCGCATCCGCGCCTGGGACGGCAGCGAGGCAGGCGCGCCCGCCGACTCCGGCGCGCCCGTCGTCGTGCTGAACCACCGCCGGGCGCTGCGGCGCCTGCTGTGGCAGCCGGGAGAGATGGGGCTCGCGCACGCGTACGTGTCCGGGGACCTCGACGTCGACGGCGACCTCGGCGCCGGCCTCACCGCAATGTGGGGTCTCTTCCGTGAGGGGGCGATCACCACCCGCCGGCCGCGGCTCGGCGAGCTGCCGGGCCTCGTCGGGTCGGCCGCCCGGCTCGGCCTGCTCGGCCCGAAGCCGCCACCGCCGCCGGAGGCCATCACTCTGCCGCGCTTCGCGCGCCTGCACTCCAAGCTGCGCGACCGCGCCGTCATCGCCCACCACTACGACGCCGGCAACGACTTCTACGAGCTGATCCTCGACTCCACCATGGCGTACTCGTCGGGCTACTGGAGCGACCTCGCCGCCCCGCCCACCGCGGAGAACCTGCGGGCCGCCCAGGACGCCAAGCTCGACATGATCTGCCGCAAGCTCGACCTGCGGCCGGGCTCGACGCTGCTCGACGTCGGGTGCGGCTGGGGCTCGCTGCCCATCCACGCCGCCAAGCACTACGGCGCGCACGTGCGCGGGGTCACGATCGCGGTCGAGCAGCGCGACCACATCAACCAGCGCATCCGCGCCGAGGGCCTCGCCGACCGCGTGCAGGTCGACCTCGTCGACTACCGCGACATCGCCACGCACATCGAGGAGTACGGCTCGTTCGACGCGGTGTCGAGCATCGAGATGGGCGAGCACGTCGGCGACGGGAACTACCCGACGTTCGCCGCGACGCTCGTCGGGGCGGTGCGCCCCGGCGGCCGCGCGCTCGTGCAGCAGATGTCCCGCCGGCCGGGCGACCACCCCGGCGGCGGGCCGTTCATCGAGACCTACGTGACCCCCGACATGGTCATGCGGCCGGTCGGCGACACGCTCACGCTGCTCCAGCGCGCCGGGCTCGAGGTCCGCGACGTCCACGTCATGCGGGAGCACTACGTGCCGACCTGCCGGGCCTGGATCGCCACCCTCGAGGCGAACTGGGACCGTGCGGTCGCGCTGGCGGGGGTGCGCGGCGCGCGGATGTGGCGGCTCTACCTCGTCGGTGCCGCGCTGGCGTTCGAGGAGAACCGGATGGGCGTCGACCAGATCCTGCTCGTGCGGCCCACGACGACGGGCCGGTCCGGCATGCCCGCGACGCGGGAGTCCTTCGAGCCCGCACGTGGGAGCGTCGGCGCGGATACTCCGACGCCATGAGCTCCGGGCGCGTCGACTTCTCCTGGGCGGCCGCCGGCATCCTGCTGGCGGTCGCCGTCGCGGTCGTCGTCGTGGCCTTCGCGGCCACGGTGGTGGTCGCGCGGGCGGTGGGCAGGCACAGCGTCGTCGACGTGACCTGGGGCCTGGGTTTCGTCCTCGTGGCGATCGCGGCCTACGTGGTGTCGGGAGCGCTCGGCGTCGGGAACGACGTGGTGCGCCTCGTCGCGCTGGTGCTGCCCGTGGTGTGGGGGCTGCGGCTCGCGATCTACATCGCGTGGCGCAACCACGGGAAGGGCGAGGACCCGCGCTACGCCGAGATGCTGGGCGACGACCACGCGCCGGGCGCGGTGACCGCCCACGTGCTGCGCAAGGTCTACCTGCCGCAGGCCGGAGTCATGCTCGTCGTGGTGCTGCCCGTGCTCGCGGCGATGGTGCGCGCCTCGACGGTGTCCGTGGTGGTCGTGATCGGCGCCGTGGTGT
>JAVXWR010000059.1:0-7279 GCA_032230725.1 Actinomycetota bacterium | reverse complement strand
CCGCGCGTGGCGGACGGTCAGGGTGCGCCGACGCTGCTCGGCGATCCGCCGGGCCTCGGTGAGCCGGTCGGAATCGAGCCCCGGGAACGGGGTGCCGCGCCAGGCCTGGCGCGCCGCCTCGTAGCGGGCGAGGTCCTGGCCGCGGAGGGCGTCGCCGGCGAGGCGGTGGAAGCGCAGGACGTCGACGGCGTCGCGGGCGAGGTGCAGGGTGTAGAGCCCGCCGGCCGCGGTGATCCACGGTTCCGCCCGCTCCCCCAGCCAGGCCCGCAGGCGCGTGAGGGCGATCTGCAGGGCGCCGCGGGGGTTCTTGGGGAGGTCCTCGCCCCAGGCCTCGTCGATGAGGAGGTCGCCGTCGACGGCCTCGCCGGCGTGGAGGGCGAGCATCCCGAGGATCGCGCCGTGGTTGCGGCTGCGGCGGGTCTCGGCGACGCCGTCGCGTTCCACCGCGACCGCGCCGAGGAGACGGATCTCCACCTGCGTCATCGTTCTCGCTGCAGTGTCACTGTGGGTGAGCACGTGTCGCGAGAGTACGTCCGTTCGGGGCGTCCGAACTGCGGCCATCCGCGCGAATTGTGGCGGACTCTGTCGCATAGGGAGCAACTGACAGGTCCGTGAAAGGTGGCGGCGCTCTACTCGGCGCACGCCCCGTCACCGCGTCGGTACTCGCCGCGGTCGCCATCGGGGCGAAGGCTGTCGGGGGACGCCATGGAGATTGTCGGAGGGGCCGCGCTGATCGCGGTGATCGTATGGGTGGCTGCGCCGTGGGTGTCGATGGCGCGACGCAAGACCGTCGATCAGCGGACCGTGGCGGGGTGGCGGCGGGAGTACGTCGTGCCGGCGCCGCGGCGGGCGCCGGACGACGCACCGGTTCGGGAGCGCAGTGCGTAGAGGCCGGGGTGGTTCGGGCCGACCTGGGCACTGTCGCTCTGGAGGAACCGAGTCACGGGGACACGGTTGCTTGAGGGGAACCGGCCGCCACGTCCTGTCCGGTGTTCGAGGTGGGGCTCGCCACTGGTGCAGTGGAAGCGCCGCGACGGAAAGGGCGCCACACGTACCCTGTTCGCCATGGCTGACGCCGAGGAGCTCGAGGCGCGGGTCTCCGCGCTCGAGTCCCACGTGCACGACCTGGCCGAGCGCGTCCGGCGATCGGAGCACGACGCGGCGGCCGCCCGGGTCCTCGCCGGTGGCGTCGACCGGGACGTCAGCGAGATCCGCACAGAGATTCGCGACTTCCGTGACCAGAACAACCGCGTCCTCAACGCGATGCGCAGCGACCTCACGGACCTCAGCGAGCGACTTGATGTTCTGACCGAACGCACCGAAGGAGGCTTCGCGCAGGTCCGCGGCGCGCTCGATGCAACGGCCGCCGGCCAGTCGCACATCGTCGAGCTCCTGGACCAGCTCGTGCGTCGCGACTCCTGACGACGGCGTTCCTCACCCTCGCTCCGAACCGGTACCGATGGGCTGCCCACCCCGTCAAAGGGCGCCCGCGAGCGCGTCGTCGCGTTAGCCGCGCCGAGGGCGACTGTGGGGAGGGTGTTCCTCACCGCCAGCAGCGTCGAGGCCCGCCGAACGCCCGCCCCGCGCGTGGGGGTGCACCGGGGCGGGCGCCCGGACGCTCGAACGGGCGGGAGACCAGGCGTGCACCTCGACGCCGTCGTGGCGGTCTCGGCCGCAGCCGCCGCCGACCGGCGGCTGGGGCAGACCCACGGCGCTGCCATCAGCACGGCGATGCCGCGTGGGTTCCCGGGTCCGAGCACGGAGCCCGCTTGGGGGACAGGGCCTTCTCTTCCGACCGTGCCGTGGCCAACCGGGACGCCGCGCCGTATTCATACCGCCTCGTCGCCACCCGCCCAACTATCGGACGTGCACGACCGAGCCCGTATCGATTCGGCTCTTCGGGGAGTCCGTCGCCCAGGGCGTGCGCAGCGCGACCACGACGAGGACGACCATCGCCACCGCGATCGCTCCGTAGAGCGCGTGCGGTCCGAGAAGTCGCAGCAGGCCCGCGGTCGCGAGCGAGCCCGCGGCCATCGCCAGGCTCAGCACGAGCTCGGTCCCCGCGCGGATGCGTCCCTGGAGAAGGTTCGGCGCCAGGGTGAGCCAGCGGGCCTCGACCGCGCCGGCCCACGCCGGTCGGAGGAGGAACATCGCGCCGTAGGCCATGGCCACGGAGACCACCGAGGGTGCGACGGCGAGGGCGAGCGCGCTCAGCGCGGTGGTCGCGTGGGTCAGCGGCATGACGAGGCGGGGAGAACGGGGCGTGCGCAGGGTGGCGGCCAGGGCGCCGAGACATCCGCCGACGCTCGCCGCGGTGAGGACGAGGCCGCTGACCGAGGCGGGTGCGTCGGTGCGGGTCAGCCCGTCCATGACGACCAGCCCGATCATCGTGGTGACCCCTGCACTGATCGCCGCCTGGATCGTCGTGCTCCGTAGGAAGGGGATGCGCGCGATGGCGCGGACCCCGCAACACAGCTCGGCGGCCGTGACGCGGGGGCGGGCGGAGCCGGCAAGCGGCCGCAGGTCGGTCCGGACGGCGAGGACGCAGACCAGGGCGACGACGTAGCTGAGGGCATCGAGGGCGAAGGGCGCGAAGTCGACGATGCCGTAGAGCACACCGGCCGCGGCCGGGCCGAGCAGGCCCGTCGTCCAGGACCTGACCTGGTTGAGGGTGATCGCGCGGGGAAAGGCGTCGGCGGAGACGAGCTGCTTGACGCACGCCGATTCGCAGGTTCCGTGCAGCGCCCACGAAACCCCCAGCACCGCGGCGGCGGCGAGGACGTGCGGGGCGCAGAACCAGCCGGTCAGGGCGGCCAGCGCGAGGGACGTGCCGACCAGGGCACTCGCGACGTCACACCAGATCATGACCGTCCGGCGGTCCGCGAAGTCCGCGAGTGCCCCGCCGAACAGGTGGGTGGCGGTGTAGGCGATCAGGGTCGCCGAGGTCGTGGCCCCGGTGAGGGCGGCGGAGTGGGTGATCGTGAAGACCCAGAGCAGGCTCGCCGCGCCGTACATGCGGCTGCCGAACTGCGACACCGACTGCCCGACCCAGAGCAGGGTGAAGTCCCGGTGCCGAGGCCCGAGGAGGTCGCGGGACCGCACGTCAGCTCCTGCGCCCGAGCGCGGTCACGCCGAGCACCGGCTCGGTGATGTGCTCGAGGCCGAGGATCGCCTCGAGGTCCTCGTCGCTGACCGCGGTCACGAGCAGCGAGCCCAGGCCCATCGCGGTGGCGAGCAGCAGCACGTTCTGGTCCAGGTGCCCGAGGGTCAGCAGGATGTCGCGGTAGGCGCGGCCGGTGTCGTAGCGGAACCGGCTGCGGGCGGGCACGGCGCTGTAGACCAGGAGCGCCGGAGCGGCCGAGGCCCACGTCTGGCCGCCCAGGGCCGCCGTCACCACGTCCCGGGAGGGCGCCTCACCCAGCTTCTCCAGTCCGTGGTCGAGCGCCCGGTAGTGGTAGACCCCGGCGTCGAGGCCGTCGACACGGGTCGCGACGACGTAGACCTCGACGGGCCCGCGGGCGCCCGCCGAGGGGCTGGTGCGGAATACGTCGGGCGCGGCGTCCGCGTCGCCGCGGGTCGAGGTGATGCCCGCGCCGAGCGTGAGCACGCTACCCAGCTCCTGCACGGTGATCGTCGAGCCCTCGAACTCGCGGCACGAGCGCCGGGCGGTGAGCGCCCCGAGCAGGCTCGGCTGGGCCCAGTCGCCGTCGTCCGTCGCGGCCGGCAGCTCGATCCGCTCGGCGTCGTCATAGGTCTTCGCGACGACGGGTGCGTCGGCGACGGCGAGCTTCTCCTCGCGGCGGGCGGCGTCGGCGGCGGCGTCGAGGTAGCCCGAGCCGGACAGGGTGCGGGTGGCGAAGTGGTGGTGGCGGGCGGCGGGGCCCCAGCCGCCCCACTCGGCGAGGACGGCGACCTCCTCGGCCTGCTGCGGGGAGCCCTCGGCGAGGAGCACCCCGACCTCGAGCAGGCGTTCGGCGATCTCGACGGCCCCGTCGCCGAGGGTGCCGGCGGTGTCGAGGTCACGCCAGGTCCGGAACCAGGACACAACCCGCTCGCTCTCGGGGGTCAGGGCGAACTGCTGGTGGTGGAGGTAGTCGTCCCAGACGAGGCGACCGCCGTCCCAGAACATCGCGGCGCACTGCGCGACCTTGACTCGCATGATCAGTCCCTCCCGGGGTGCTGGGCCTGCTCGAGCGCCGCGTGGTGCTCGTCGACCAGGACGTCGGTGACGGCGGAGGTCATCGGCCCGGGACGCTGCTCGCGCTCGAAGAACAACCAGTCGCACATGGCGTTGACCTCGAGGAACACCGGGCCATCCGGCGTCTCGAGGACGTCGAAGCCGGCGATGTGCAGGTCCCAGCGCCGAGCGAGGCCGTGCAACGCAGCGGTGAGCTCCTCCGACACGGTGGTCGGGCGCACGGTGACGGTCTCACTGTCGCTCCACCCGGCGTCGGGGCGGGACTTGGTGACCTCGTAACTCATGGTCGTCCCGTCGACGACGAACACCCGGACCTCCCGGTCGGCCGGCACCATCTCCTGCACCATGACGGGGGCGGGCTCGGTCGGCGGCCCCGCCAACGACGCCGCCGGCAGGCACTGGGTGAACAGGCCGACGAGGTGGCGCGGGTGGGGCTCGAGGACGTGCCCGCCGATGCTCTTCACGATGACGTCGGTCGACCGGCCGAAGGTGCGGGCTGCGGCGGCGGGCTCGCTGGTCACGATGGTGCGCGGCACCGCCAGGCCGGCGCCGCGCGCGGCAGCGAGCTGGGCGACCCGATCGGGCAGGCAGGGTCCGAGGCCCTGGTTGATCCGCCGGGGCGCGCCGTCGACGATCGTGCGAGCCCACCAGCTCCACTGGTTGCGGGTGTAGGAGTCGAGGACGGGGTCGTCGTGGGTGGCGACCGAGCTCGGGGAGAAGTAGCGCAGCCAGGCCACCGTCGGGGCGAAGCGTTCGCCGGCGACGCAGAGGGCGCCGTCCGGTTCCTCCTTGGCGATCGGCAGGTCGCGACAGCGGTCGCTGTCGATGCGCACCATCGCGACGCCCCGAGCGGCCAGGGCCAGTGAGATCGCGTCGGCTTCCGGGTCGTCGGAGCGGGTCAGCAGCACCACGGCAGGAAGGGCGTCGGTGCCGTGCGTATCCCGACCGGGGCGACCGACTCGCTCCTGGAAGTCCGTCGAGCGGCCCGAGGTGTGTCGCGAGAAGGTCTGGGCGGTCAGTAGCAGGGGCGCCATCGAATCGTTCGACATCGCGATCTCCTCTGGGAATCGCTCGACTTCGAATCTGCGGGGAAAGCGGGGTGGGAGCCGTCGTCGTGACCGGCTCCCACCCGGATGTTGACAACGCCAGGTCACATGCCGTGGCCACCCTCGTGGCAGCCCTTGCAGACCGCCGACATCGTGGCGTAGTCGCTCAGGTACGCCGCGAACGTCGCGTTCTCGACGTCCGCGAACTGCTGCAGCGACGTCTCGTCCTCGACGGCCGCGTCGCGGACCATCACGGCGAGCTCCTCGATCGTCCTCATCGGTTCCACCTTTCCCGGATTCGCTTCAGCGACGGACGAACGAGGAGCCATCTCCTCGTCCGCACTTTCCGCCGCCGGCGATGGAGAAAGTGTCGGCCGTCGGGGACGCGGAAGCGCTGGGGCGATCCCTCCGGCTCGGGGGGTGGACCCCACGTCTCCGGGTAGGGAGAACCCTCGCTCCCCGCTTCGTCCGCTCTCCGACGAGAACGTCGTCACCTTTGACCAGATCAAGAGATCGTTCTACTTCTGGTACTTCCAGATGCAGCGCGTCGCGGAGGACGTCATCCGGGCCGACGACTTCGCCTTCATCGATCACATCGGGGCCGATTGGTCGCCGGGTCACGATCCGTCGGAGGACCTGCCTCGCGTCAAGGAGTGCATCCGGGAGCAGGAGCACTTCGAGGCGGCTCTGGGCTACTACCGGGGTCAGTTCGACCCAACCCGCTTCAATCGCAAGATCCTCGACGTCCTCCGGGAGAGCTGACAGCCGACGCTCGGCGTCGCCGTCACGCCCCGCCTCTCGGGAGGCGCCGTCTATGCTTCCCCCGGTTCGGGGGAACCTCGGCGTGAGGCGTTGATGACGGAGCAGTTCGGCCCGTACCGGGTGGGGGCGCGCCTCGGGCGCGGTGGAATGGGCGAGGTCCACGAGGCCTTCGACACCGTCCGCGAACGCACCGTCGCGCTCAAGCGGCTCCTCGCCGACGATCAGGACGACCCCGACGTCCGCGAGCGCTTCCGCCGCGAGTCGCGGATCGCCGCCCGGCTCGACTCCCCGCACGTGGTGCCGATCCACGACTTCGGGGTCATCGACGAGCGCATGTTCATCGACATGCGCCTGGTGCGGGGCCGCGACCTCGGCGCCGTGATCGCAGCCGAGGGGGCGCTGCCGGCGGAACGGGCCGTCGGGATCGTCGAGCAGGTCGCCGACGCACTCGACGCGGCACACGAGGCGGGCATCGTCCACCGCGACGTCAAGCCGTCGAACGTCCTGCTGGCCGCGCGCGACTTCGTCTACCTCGCCGACTTCGGGATCGTCCATATCCGCGAGGCCACCAACCAGCCACGGCTGACCGCGACCGGCTCCTCGCTCGGGACCCCGTCCTACATGGCGCCCGAGCAACTGCGCGCCGAGCCGTTCGATCAGCGCCTCGACGTCTACGCCCTGGGCTGTGTGCTGTTCGAGGCCCTCGTCGGGCACGCGCCGTTCGTGGGCGAGCGGATGGCGATCATGGTGAGCCACCTCAACGACGCACCGCCGCGCCCCTCAGCCCTGGCGTCGTCCGTGCCGCCGGAGCTCGACGACGTGGTGCTGGGCGCGCTGGCGAAGGATCCGGCGGAGCGGCATACCTCGGCCGGCGCACTCGCGGCCGCCGCGCGTACTGCCCTCGAGCGGCTCGGATCGTCGACCGAGGCCCGGACCTACGACGTCCACACCGTTCCCGCGCGACGCGGTGCGCAGGGTCTGCATGGCGGCGAGGTCACGGAATCCGGTCGCGGACCGATGACGCCGCCGCGAGTCCCCGCCCTCCGGGTCGGGCTGCGGCAGCGCAATCCGGCCTGGCAGGCGCCGCTCGCCGCCGCTCCGGCTGCACCGCCGCGGCCGGGCCCCGGTGTGGTCGGGCGTCCTCCCGTCCCGCCCGGCCCCGCCCGCGGACACGGCGACCCGCCATCCGCGCCCGGCTTCGCGCCGCCCCCGGTCGCACCGGAGCGTCCCGAGCCGGGGGCTGCGAGGCCTGCCGGCAACGGTCGGCTGGGCG
>JAVXWR010000553.1:0-4805 GCA_032230725.1 Actinomycetota bacterium | reverse complement strand
CGGGGTGTCGTAGCCCGAGCGGCCGAACTCCGCGACGTGCTCGCGGTAGTTCTTGCCCACCGCGAACAGGTCGCGACGCGGGACCGGGAACGGGGCGCGCAGGGTGGCCCCGACGACGCCGGGCAGGTCCCGGGCCTCGGCGATCTGCGGGCCCAGCCGGTCCCACTCCTCGACGACCGCGAGCAGCGACCGCTCCCCCACGACCGGCGTCAGGTCGAGCACGCGGGTCTCGTCGTTCGGGTCGATCAGCCCCGGGGTCTCCCGACCGCCGGCGGCGAACGTCACCAGCTTCACTGCCATCTCCTCGGTGGGCTCCGCGCTCGTGAGCCCTCTCGGGGTGCTTGCCTGGATTTCGTGTGGGGAGGCGGACCAGTGGTCGTGAGCGCGGAGCGCACCTCTGCGCGTAATCCGAACCAATCCGTTCCAAAGCTCGCGTGTGGTGTGTCACCTCGCGGCTCTCCCCGACCGTACGACGGCGCGCATCACGTGCCAATAGCGAGGCGGCGACGACATTGGTCTAGTATTGGTCGCATGGCAGCACCGGTGGCCGTCGCGCCCGTCGTCACGCGTCTGCGCCGGCTCCTCGACGAGTCCGTTGCCGCCCGCACGCTCGGCACCGGCGCGAAGATCCCGACCGAGCGGGAGCTGTGCGACACGCTGCAGGCCTCACGGACCGCGGTGCGCGCGGCGCTGGCCGAGCTCGAGCGCGAGGGCCGCATCACCCGCCACGTCGGGCGCGGCACGTTCCTCGCCGAGCTCGAGGCCGACCCCGGCCTGCCCGCCGTCGCGCGGGGCGCCGTGCAGACCAGCCCCGCCGAGATCATGGCGACCCGCCTGCTGCTCGAGCCCTAGATCGCGTCGCTGGCGGCCCGGCACGCGACGCAGGCGGACGTCGACCACATCCACCACTGCCTGCATCGTGGGAACGCCACGGCGACCTACGAGGAGTTCGAGGCCTGGGACTCCGCGCTGCACCGCGCGATCGCCGCGGCGGCCCACAACGGCCTGCTGCTGCGCCTCTTCGACACCATGAACGCCGCCCGGGACCTGCCCGTCTGGGGCAGCATCAAGCGGCGCTCCGCCACCCCGGAACGGCGCCGGGGCTACGAGTGCAGCCACGGCGAGATCGTGGCCGCGCTGGTCGAGCGCGACCCCGAGACCGCGCGGGAGCAGATGCGAGGGCACCTGGTCGACGTCCGGACCAACCTGCTCGGCGCACCCTGAGCGTCCGCCGCGGCCGGATGTCATCGTCAGCAGGCGCAACGCGGCGTCCCCGTCCGGCCGGGACGAACGACTCGTTCGTGCACGTGGACGCCACGAACGAGTCGTTCGTTCCCCACGGACCGCGCCTCAGACGGCGATCCGCCCGCCGTCGGCCGGGAGCACCGCCCCGTGCACGAAGCTCGCCTCGTCGGTGGCGAGGAAGGTGATGGCCGCGGCGATCTCCTCGGGCTGCGCGGGCCGCCCGGCGGGGCCGCCGGCGGCGAGCGCGTCGAGGCCCTCCCCCATCCCGACGGTGCCCTCGGTGCGCGTCGGGCCCGGGCTGACCGCGTTCACCCGCACCCCGGCGGGGCCGAACTCGGCCGCCCACGACTTCGTCAGCAGCACCAGCGCCGCCTTGCTCGCCCCGTAGAGGCCGGCGTCGGCCATCCCGAACTCCGCGACCATCGTCGTGACGTTCACGATCGCGCCGTGCCCGCGGGCGGCCATCGTCGGCGCCAGCGCCGCGACCAGCAGGTAGGGCGCCTTGACGTTGACCGCGAACACCTCGTCGATGTCGCCGGGCTTCGTGTCCACCGTGGCGCCGAAGGGGAAGACGCCCGCGCTGTTGACCAGGACGTCGACGTGGCCACCGCCCAGCTCGCCCGCGCGCTCGGCCAGCAGCGCCACGCTCGCCTCGTCGTGGAGGTCGGTCGCGACGAAGTCCGCGCGGCCGCCCCCGGCGCGGATCGCGGCGACCACGGCGTCACCGCGCTCGGGGTCCCGCCCCGACACGACGACGTGGGCGCCCAGCGCGGCGAGCCGGCGCGCGGTGGCCTTGCCGATGCCGCTGGTGGCCCCGGTGACGAGGGCGGTGGAGCCGGTCAGGTCGCTGCTCATGGTGGGTCTCCTGGAGAATGGATGGTTCGTTCCAGACTCTGCTCCCGAGATTCTGGAGTGTCAACTCCAATCCTGACGTAGGCTCCAGGTGTGACGGACGGCGTGGCCGCGGCACCGCGGAAGCTGACGGCCAAGGGGCGGGCGACCCGCGCGCGCATCGTGGAGGCGGCGGCCGAGCTGGTCTTCGCCCACGGCGTCGCGCGCACCGGCATCGACGACGTCAGGCGACGGGCCGGGGTCAGCGCGTCGCAGCTGTACCACTACTTCACCGACAAGGACGACCTCGTCCGCGCCGTCATCGCCCACCAGACCGACGGGATCCTCGACGCGCAGCAGCCGCTGCTCGACCACCTCGACAGCTTCGAGGCGCTCGAACGCTGGCGTGACCTGCTGGTCGACCTGCAGGAGCAGCGCCACTGCCAGGGCGGGTGCCCGATCGGCTCGATCGCCGCGGAGCTGGCCGACGACGACCCGGAGGCCCGCGCGGACCTCGCCGCCGGCTTCGAGCGGTGGGAGGCGCCGATCCGGGCGGGGCTCGCCCGGATGCGCGACCGCGGCGACCTCCGCCCCGACACCGACACCGACGCGCTCGCCCTCGCGCTGCTCGCCGCCCTGCAGGGTGGTCTGGTGCTCACCCAGACCCGTCGCAGCGCCGAACCGCTGCGCACCGCCCTCGACGCGATGATCGCCCACATCCGCGCGAGCGCCGCGCGTCCGTAGCCGCCCGCCCGGGCTCCGACCGGGGAGCGAGCGGGCCGTCCGGGCGCATCGACGCAGCGAGCGTGCCGCTCGCCCGCCGAGGCGGAGCCCCGTCCTGGGAACGGTGCGCCGACCTGTCCTGCATCGCCACGCACCCGTCGGACATGGCGGTCGCGCTGGTGGCGCTGGACGCGACGGTGCAGGTGCTGGGTCGTGAGGGGAGCCGCAGCATCCCGGTCGCGGCGCTGCACCGCCTCCCCGACGGTGACCCGACGCGCGACACCGTCCTCGAGCACGGCGAGCTCGTCACCGCCGTCGAGCTCCCGCCCTCGTCGATCGCGGCGAACTCGGCCTACCGCAAGGTCCGCGACCGCGCCTCGTACGCGTTCGCGCTCGTCTCCGTCGCCGCGGCCCTCGAGGTGCGCGACGGCACCGTCCTCGACGTCCGCCTCGCTCTCGGCGGGGTCGCGCACAAGCCCTGGCGGGCCACCCGCGCCGAGGACGCGCTGCGCGGGGCGCCCGCCACCGACGAGTCGTTCCGTACGGTCGCACGGGCCGAGCTCGCCGACGCCGAGCCGGTCGAGAGCCCGCTCGGCGGGAACGCCTTCAAGCTCGACCTCGTCGTCGGCGCCGTCACCGACACGCTGCGCCGCCTCGCGGCGACCACCGGCAAGGAGACCTCGTGACCGTCATCGACGCCCGCGCCATGGGCACCTCGGTCCGCCGGGTCGAGGGCCCCGGCAAGGTGACCGGTACCGCGGCCTACGCCGCCGACCAGCAGGTCGACGCCCCGCTCTCTCTGCACCCGGTCCAGGCGAGGATCGCCCGCGGCACCGTCACCGGGATCGACACGACGGCCGCCCGGGCGCTGCCCGGTGTCGTCGGGGTCGTCACTCCCGACGACGCACCGCGGCTCGCCGACGACGGCGACCCCGAGCACGTCGTGCTGCAGGACCACCAGGTGCGCCACCGCGGCCAGTACGTCGCGGCGGTGCTCGCCGAGACCTCGGAGATCGCGCGGGAGGCCGCGGGCCTCGTCGTCGTCACCTACGAGGAGGCCACGCAGATCACCGCGTTCGACGAGCACTCCCCCGAGCGGCACCCGGCCGCGCAGCTCGCCAATTTCCAGCCTCCGGCGAGCGAGATCGGCGACCCGGACGCCGCGCTCGACGCGGCCGCCGTCACCGTCCGCGCCACCTACACCACCCCGGTGCAGCACCACAGCCCGATGGAACCGCACGCGACGACGGCCTGCTGGGACGGCGAGGGCGTCGTGCTCCACGAGTCCTCGCAGGGCGTGGCGGGTGCGCGGGACTCGGTGGCCGCGCTGTTCGGGCTGGACGTCGACGATGTCCACGTCGCGTCCGCGCACGTCGGCGGCGGATTCGGCACGAAGGGGTTCCTGCACGCCGGGACGGTGCTCACCGTGCTCGCGGCGCGCACCGTCCCGGGCCGCGCGGTCCGGCGGGCGCTCTCGCGGCGCGAGATGTTCGAGACCGTCGGGCACCGGCCGGCGACGGTCCAGCACCTCGCCCTCGGCGCCTCGGCCGACGGCCGGCTCGACGTGTTCGCCCACGACGTCGTCGAGTCGACGGCGCGGATGAAGGAGTTCGCGGAGCCCACCGCCACCGGCAGCCGCGCGATGTACGCGGCGCCGCACCGGCGGACGTCGCATCAGCTGGTGCCGCTCGACGTCGACCCGCCCACCTACATGCGCGCGCCGGGTGAGGCGCCGGGCAGCTTCGGGCTCGAGTGCGCGATGGACGAGCTGGCGGTGGCGCTGGGGATGGACCCGATCGAGCTGCGGGTGCGCAACGAACCGGCGGTTCACCCGGAGTCGGGGCTGCCGTTCTCGTCGCGGAACCTCGTCGCGTGCCTGCGCCGCGGGGCCGAGCGCTTCGGGTGGGCCTCGCGCCCGACGCAGCCGCGCGCGCAGCTCGTGGACGGGTGGTGGCGCGGCACCGGTGTCGCCGCGGCGACGTTCCCGGCGATCCGCTTCCCGGGCT
>JAVXWR010000054.1:0-10789 GCA_032230725.1 Actinomycetota bacterium | reverse complement strand
GTCGTCGTGCTCTACGTCTGCTGGGAGCTCACGACGATCTTCTCGTTCCTGCTCGTCGGACAGGACGCGCACAAGCGGGCGAGCCGCGCCGCGGCGATGCAGGCGCTCCTCGTCACCGCCGCGGGCGGGCTGACGATGCTCGTCGGGCTCGTGACCCTGGCCGAGGCGGCGGGCACCTACCGGCTCTCGGGCATCGTTGCCCGGGGGCTGAGTGCTGCGGCGCCCTCCGGTGCCGCGGTCACCGCCGGGGTGGTGTGCGTGCTCGTCGGGGCGCTGTCGAAGTCCGCCCTGGTCCCGTTCCACTTCTGGCTGCCCTCGGCGATGGCCGCGCCCACCCCGGTCAGCGCGTTCCTGCACGCCGCAGCGATGGTCAAGGCCGGGGTCTACCTCGTGCTGCGCCTCGCGCCCGGGTTCGCCGACGTCGCGGCCTGGCGCCCGATGATCGCCGTGCTCGGGGCGGCGACGATGCTGCTGGGCGGGGTGGTCGCGGCGCGCCAGCACGACCTCAAGCTGCTGCTCGCGCACGGCACCGTGTCCCAGCTCGGGTTCATGCTCCTGCTCGCCGGGGCGGGCACGCGGGACGCGGCGCTCGCCGCGGTCGGCCTCGTCGTCGGGCACGCGCTGTTCAAGTCCGCGCTCTTCCTCACCGTCGGCGTGATCGACCGCTGCGCCGGGACCCGCGACCTGCGCGAGCTCTCCGGCCTGGCCCGCCGCGCCCCCGTCCTCGCCGTGGCCGGCACACTCGCGGCGGCGTCGATGGCCGGCCTCCCGCCGCTGCTCGGCTTCGTCACCAAGGAGGGCGCGTTCGAGGCGTTCCTCCATGACGCGTACGGGAGCGCGGCGCCGGTCCTGCTCGCCGTCGTCGTTCTGGGCTCGGTGCTCACGGTGGCCTACAGCG
Source organism: Actinomycetota bacterium (assembly GCA_032230725.1). GTDB lineage: Bacteria > Actinomycetota > Actinomycetes > Mycobacteriales > Pseudonocardiaceae > Actinomycetospora. Next base: position 9,891 of record JAVXWR010000054.1, on the reverse strand, counting down.
CCCGGTTCGTCGCCGGCGCCTTCACGGGCGCGTTCTCGACCGGGGCGGCCCCGTCGTGGATCGGGCCCGGTGCGTGGTTCGTCGGGCCGCCCGCCGTCCTCGCGCTGGCCGGCCTCGTCGCCGGCCCGACCATCGCCCTGGTCACGCCGCTGCTGACCCGGTACGCCGACACGCTCGCGGCCACGTATCCCTCGCCGCTCGCGCTGAAGCTCTGGCCCGGGTTCACCCTCGCCCTGGGGCTGTCGGTGCTCGCGATCGTGCTGGGCCTGCTCGTCGCGCTCCCGGCCCTCTCGGCCCGCGTCGCGGCCGTCCGCCCGCTCGCGGCCATCCGCTCCGACGTCACGTGGCGCGCCCTGGTGCACGCGCTGGAGACGGGGGCGCTGCGGGTGACCGCGCAGACCCAGCGCGGGTCGCTCGCCGTCGTCGTGTGCACCGTGCTCGGGGTGCTCCTCGCCGGTCCGGGCGTCGCGCTGGTGGCGACCGGGGCGCTCGGCGGGATCCGGGTCGACCGCGTCGCGGACTCCCCGGCGCAGGTCGTCGCCGCGGTCCTCGCCGTCGTCTCCACCGCGGCCGCCGCGCTCGCCCGCCGTCGCCTCTCGGCGGTGCTGCTCGTCGGCGGCCTCGGCTACGCGGTCGCCGTGATCTTCACCCTCGGCGGCGCGCCGGACGTCGCGCTGACCCAGGCCCTCGTCGAGACCATGACGCTCGTCGTGGTCGTCCTGGTCCTGCGGCGTCTGCCGCCGGTCATCACCGAGCACCACACGCCGCGACGCCGGCTGGCCCGGCTCGCGATCGCGGCGCCGATCGGGGTGCTGATCGCGCTGCTCGGGGCCACCGCGCTCGGCGCCCGCACCCTGCCCGCGGTGTCGCTGGCGTTCCCGTCGCAGGCCTACGCCTTCGGGGCGGGCCAGAACGTCGTCAACGTGACCCTGGTCGACATCCGGGCCTGGGACACCATCGGTGAGCTCTCGGTGCTGCTCGCCGCCGCGACCGGGGTCGCGAGCCTGGTCTTCCTCGACCGCCGCAGCGGCACCCCGCCCGGCGGGCGCCGCGGGCGGGGACGCGCCCCGGTCGCCCCGGGTCCGCCCGAGGGATCGGCCTGGCTGCGCGGGCCGACCCTGGAGCGCCTCGCCCGCCGCCGCTCGCCCGGGCCGGTGCTGGCCGAGCGCGCCCTGCTGCTCGAGGTCGTCACCCGGCTCGTCTTCCCGACGATCATGGTCGTCTCGGTCTACTTCCTGTTCGCCGGGCACAATGCCCCCGGCGGCGGGTTCGCCGGCGGGCTGCTCGCCGGGCTCGCGCTCGTGGTGCGCTACGTGGCCGGCGGGCGCTACGAGCTCGGGGAGGCGGCGCCGGTCGAGGCGGGCACGCTGCTCGGGGCCGGCCTGCTCTGCGCGGGCGTCAGCGGCCTCGGCGGGCTGGTGCTCGGCGGCGAGGTGCTGCAGACGGCCGTGCTCGAGCTCGACGTCCCCGTCCTCGGCCACGTGAAGCTGGTGACCTCGCTGCTGTTCGACGTGGGCGTCTACCTCATCGTGGTCGGGCTCGTCCTGGACATCCTGCGCAGCCTGGGCGCCGAGCTCGACCGGCTGGGCGACACCCCGGCCACCCCGGCCCCCACCCCCGTGACGACCGGGTGAGGACGCACCCGTGACCATCTCCTGGCTGCTGCTCGTGCTGATCGCGCTGCTCTGCACCGCGGGCATCTACCTGCTGCTCGACCGCAGCCTCACCCGGGTGCTGCTCGGCGTGCTCGTGCTCGGCAACGCCACCAACCTGCTGGTGATCTCGGCGGGCGGGCCGTTCGGGGCGGCGGCGCTCGTCGGCCGCGCCCCCGAGGCCGCGATGAGCGACGCGCTGGTGCAGGCCCTCGTCCTCACCGCGATCGTCATCACCCTCGGCGTCGCGGCGTTCCTGCTCGCGCTCATCCACCGGACCTGGACGCTCGACCGCGAGGACGATCTCACCGAGGACACCGAGGACCGGTCGGTGCGCCGGCGCCTGGCGAGCGGGGAGCACGTCGACGAGGACGAGCTCGACACCACCGGCTGCGAGCAGACCTCGGACACCGACGACGACCGGGCCGGCCGCGCGGGAGGCCCACCCGCGCAGCGCAGCGGGGCCGGGTCCGGAGCTCCGCCGTGAACCCGGGCACCGGGCTCGTCGAGAGCCTCTTGCCGCTGCCGGTCCTGCTGCCGCTGCTCGGCGCCGGGGCCGCGCTCGTGCTCGCCGGCCGCCCGACCGCGCAGCGCGCCGTCTCGGTCGGCGTGCTCACGGCCGTCGTCGCGATCTCGGCGGTGCTCCTCGCCGGCGCGGTGCACGGCCCCCGGGTGGTCACCGTCGGGTCGTGGCCCGCACCGCTGGGGATCACGCTGGTCGCCGACCAGCTCTCCACCGTCATGCTCCTGACGTCGATGACGGTGACGCTGCTGGTGCTCTTCTACGCCATCGGCCAGGGCACCAGCGACGACGACACGCGCACGCCGGTCTCGATCTTCCACCCGACCTACCTGGTGCTGGCCGCCGGCGTCGCGAACGCGTTCCTCTCCGGCGACCTGTTCAACCTCTACGTCGGCTTCGAGGTCCTGCTCATGGCCAGCTACGTGCTGCTCACCCTGGGCGGGACGCGGGCCCGGGTGCGGGCGGGGCTGACCTACGTCGTGGTGAACGTGCTGTCATCGTTGATCTTCCTGATCGGGATCGCGCTGGTCTACGCGGCGGTGGGCACGCTGAACCTCGCCCAGATCGCGTTGCGCATGTCGTCGGTCCCGCCGGGCACGCAGCTCGCGATCCACCTCGTGCTGCTCACCGCGTTCGGCATCAAGGCCGCAGTGTTCCCGCTCTCGGCATGGCTCCCGGACTCCTACCCGACGGCGGCCGCGCCCGTCACCGCGGTGTTCGCCGGCCTGCTCACCAAGGTCGGCGTCTACTCGATCATCCGCACGCAGACGCTGCTCTTCCCCGGCTCCGGGGTGGCCGACGACGTCCTCATGGTGGCCGCGCTCGCGACGATGGTGATCGGGGCACTCGGCGCGATCGCGCAGGAGGACCTGAAACGGGTCCTGTCGTTCACCCTCGTCGGCCACATCGGCTACATGGTCTTCGGGGTGGCGCTGGCGACCCCGGCGGGCGTGGGCGCGGCGATCTTCTACGTCGTCCACCACATCACCGTGCAGGCGACCCTGTTCTGCGTGGCGGGGCTGATCGAACGGGTCGGCGGGTCGACCTCGACGACGCGGCTGGCCGGGCTCGCGGCCGCCTCCCCGGTGCTCGCCGTCCTCTACTTCGTCCCGGCGGTCAACCTCGGCGGCATCCCGCCGCTGTCGGGCTTCGTCGGCAAGCTCGGGCTCGTCGAGGCGGGCGTGCAGGACGGGTCGGTGCTGGCGTGGCTGCTCGTCGGCGGCTCGGTGCTCACCAGCCTGCTCACGCTCTACGCGATGGCGAAGGTGTGGGTGCTCGCGTTCTGGCGCCCGGTCGACCAGCTGCCGGCGGCCGACGGCAGCGACGAGGCGGACGACGACGACCGCCGCTACCCGGTCCTCATCGGCGCCGGCCCGCCCCGCGACGGGCGGGGTGCGCCCGCCTACTCGGCGGAGCTCCTCGGCAGCTCGTCGTCCGCCCGGGCCGACGGGAGCGAGCGGGTGGCGCTGCCGGCGCTGATGACCGGCGCGACGGTGGCGCTGGTGACGGTGGGGGTGGCGCTCACCGTGGTCGCGGGCCCGCTCTACGCGCTCGCCGACTCCGCGGCCGCCGACCTCACCGCCCGCACGCCCTACATCTCGGCCGTGTTCGCCCAGTCCGTGGACGGCCGGGTGGCCCGGTGACGGGGCGTGCGCCGTGGTGGCGCCGGCTGCGGCTGCTGCGCGTGGCCTGGCTGGCCGTGGTGTGGGTGCTGCTCTGGGGCACGTTCTCCTGGGCGAACCTGCTGGGCGGGATCGTCGTGGCGCTCGCGGTCCTCGTGGCGTTCCCGCTGCCCGCCGTGTCCTCCGACGGCGGGCTGCGCCCGCTCGGCCTGCTGCGGGTGGTCCTCGACGTGGCCCGTGATCTCGCCGTCTCGAGCGTGCAGGTCGCCTGGCAGTCCGTGCGCCCCGGACCGCCGCTGCGCAGCTCGATCGTCGCCGTCGAGGTGCCGGACGACTCCGAGCTGCTGATGGCGATGCTCGTCGAGTGCCTGTCGCTGGTGCCGGGCAGCGTCGTGGTCGAGGCCGACGCGGCGGCGCGGACGCTCTGGGCCCACGTGCTCGGTGCGGGCGACACCGCGGGGGTCGCGCGTTTCCGCCGGCAGTCCGACCGGTTGGTCCGGGACCTGATGGCCGCGGGCGTGCACCGGGTGCGCGTCGAGCCCGAGCGCGCGGCCCGCGTCGGGGTGGGCACCGACCCGCGCGACGACCCCGACGGGAGCGAGGAGTGAGCACCGCCGCCGTCCTGCTCACCGTCGCGCTCGCTCTGCTCGGGCTGAGCCTGCTGCTGGTGACGGTGCGCTTCGTCCGGGGCCCGTCGGCGCTGGACCGGCTCGTGTCCCTCGACGCGATCGTCGCGGTGGTGATGTGCGCGCTGATGGCGCACGTGGCGATGACCCACGACTCGGCGACGGTGCCCGCCGTCGTCGCGATCAGCCTCGTCGGGTTCCTCGGGTCCTCGACCGTGGCGCGGGTCGTCGGGCGGCGGCAGGACGGGGACGAGGAGACGTGAGCGCGGTCCTCGACGTCGTCGGCGCGGTGCTCGTCGTGCTCGGGGCGCTGCTCGCGCTGGCCGCGGCGGTCGGGCTGCTGCGCCTGCCCGATGTCCTCTCGCGCATGCACGCGGCGACCAAGCCGCAGACCGCGGGCCTCGTCCTCGTCGTTCTCGGCACCGCCCTGCTGCTGCGGACCAGCGCCGACGTGTGGATGCTGCTGCTCGTCGGGGCGTTCCAGCTGATCACCGCGCCGGTCACCGCCCACCTGGTCGGGCGGCTCGCGTACCGCTCCGGCGGGGTCCGCGCCGACCTGCTGCACCGCGACGACCTGGCCGACCGCCCGGAGCCGTCGTCACCGGACTGACGCGGCCCCGGAGTGCCTCGGTCCGAGCGGCGGGCGGTGCTCCCGACGCGGCGTGCGCGCGTGGCCGGTGAGGTGCCCGTGAGCGCCGGTGCACCAGGCGGCCGCTCGCCCCTCGGGGTCACCCGACCGGCGCACGAAGCCTGCTCGGACGGGGGACGGCCCGCCGGACCTCACTACTCTGGCTGCTGTGACGGATCTCCGTGCGCTCGTCTCCGGGCGGGCCCGGGCCGTGCGACGCGGCACCGGGCACGCCCTGCGTGCCGCCTGGGTGGTGCTGGCCCCGGTGGCCCGACGCGCCCCCGAGATCGTCCTCGGGCTCGGCCTCGTGCTCAGCACCCTCGCGGTGCTCGTGCTCGTCGGGGCGGCGCGCAACGACGCGGCGATCACCGGCGACCGCGGTGTCGCCGTCGGCGAGGTGCTCGAGGGGTCCGACGCCGCGCACACCTTCATCCGCTACACCGCCTCCGACGGTGCCGTGCTCAGCCCGGACACCGGGGTGCTCTACCCGCGAGGTCTCCAGCCGGGCAACTACGTCCTCGTCGAGTACGACCGCAGCAAGCCCGAGCTCGTGCGCGTCGCCGGCCGGAACTGGACCGAGGGGCTCGCGCCCGTCGCGCTCGGCGTCGCGGCCCTGTGGGTCGTGTTCGGTCCGCTGACCTGGTACCTCGCGCGGCGGCGTCGCGCCGGTCGGCCCGACGACGGGGCCGGGTCGGCGCCCGACCCGACGAAGCCGCTCGGCGAGCCCGCCGACGACGGGACCCCGCCCGGCGGGACCCCGCCCGGCGGGACCCCGCCCGACGAGACCGCGCGCCGCGAACCGGTCGGGGCCTCGCGGTGACCGCCGGCCCGGGCTCGCGCGCCGGGCTCGACCGCGACCCGAACGCCGTCGCGCGGATGTTCGACGGCGTCGCCGCGCGCTACGACGTCACCAACACCGTGCTCTCCTTCGGGCGCGACCGCGCGTGGCGGCGGGCCACCCGGGACGCGCTGACGGTCGGGCCCGGGGACGTCGTGCTCGACATCGCGGCGGGGACCGGCGTCTCCACCGTCGAGCTGGCCCGCTCCGGGGCGACCTGCCTCGCCGCCGACTTCTCCCTCGGCATGCTGCGTACCGGCATCGCCCGCCACGCCCACGAGGTGCCCTACCTCGCGGCGGACGCGATGCGCCTGCCGCTGCCCGACGCCGCCGTCGACGCGGTCGTCATGTCGTTCGGCCTGCGCAACGTCGTCGACCCGGACGCGGCACTCGCCGAGTTCGCCCGCGTGACCCGCCCCGGCGGCACGCTCGCGATCTGCGAGTTCTCCACCCCGACCTGGGGGCCGTTCCGCCGCGTCTACACCGACTACCTGATGCGGGCCCTGCCCCGGGTGGCCCGGGCGGTGAGCTCCAACCCGGACGCCTACGTCTACCTCGCCGAGTCGATCCGCGCGTGGCCCGACCAGCCCGCCATGGCCCGGCGCATCACCGCGGCGGGGTGGGGCGCGGTCAGCTGGCGGGACCTCACCGGCGGGATCGTCGCGCTGCACACCGCCGTCCGCTGAGCCGGACCGCCGCCCTCGTGGCCTCGTGGCCTCGTGGCCCCCGTGGACGAGGGGCACGTCAGGCAGGTTTCGGGCCCCGGCGGACGCGCTGTGCGCCCTTGATCTTGTGTCGAGGAAGGGTCGTCCCCGGCCTCTTCTGCGAGGGGCACTTCAAGCGTGTTCCGAGGCCCGTCGAGGGGCGTGGTGTGCCCATAGTCATGGACCCGGGGGCGTCAGCCGCCCAGAGTTCCCCGAACCGGGCGCGGGCAATCGAGATTCATCGGGCGTGTCGCACGCAACATGCCTAGACTGGGCGCGCCCGGAGCTAGTGAACGAATTCACAAGGAGCCACGGTGTCCGCTCACCACCACGAGCGCACCCGGCGCGACGTCGGGGGCGACCGCTCCGCCGACGTCATCGTCGTCGGCGCGGGCCCGGCGGGCTCCACGGCGGCCACCTACCTGGCGCGGGCCGGGCTCGACGTCCTGGTGCTCGAGAAGTCGGAGTTCCCCCGGGAGAAGGTGTGCGGGGACGGGCTGACTCCGCGGGCCGTCAAGCAGCTGATCGACCTCGGGATCGACACCCGCGAGGAGGCCGGCTGGCTGCACAACAAGGGCCTGCGGGTGCTCGGCGGCGGGCTGTCGGTCGAGCTGCCCTGGCCCGAGCTCACGAGTTTCCCGCCCTACGGGCTCGTCCGGCAGCGTCGCGACTTCGACCAGATGCTCGCCGACCACGCCCGTGCCGCGGGCGCACGGATCGAGGAGCGGGTCGCCGTGTCCGGGGCGGTCACCGACGAGCGCACCGGCCGCGTGGTCGGCGTGCAGGCGCGCCGGGGGCCGGAGCGTGAGCCGGCCACGTACACCGCGCCGCTGGTCGTCGCGTGCGACGGAGTCGGGGCGCGGACCGCGCTCTCCCGCGGGATCGGCAAGCGCGACGACCGGCCGCTGGGGGTCGCGGTCCGCCGCTACTACACCAGCCCCCGCAGCCACGACGACTTCCTCGAGACCCACCTCGAGCTGTGGGACCGGTCCGGCTCCGAGGACCGGCTGCTCCCCGGCTACGGCTGGGTCTTCGGCATGGGCGACGGGACGGCCAACGTCGGGCTCGGCATCCTGTCCCAGTCCAACGCCGGGCCGTCGAGCGACTACCGCGGGATGCTGCGCGCCTGGTGCGAGTCGCTGCCCGAGCAGTGGGGCCTCACCGAGGCGAACGCGGTGAACGACATCGGCGGGGCCGCGCTCCCGATGGGCTTCAACCGCACCCCGGTCTACGCGGACGGTCTGCTGCTCGTCGGCGACGCGGGCGGCATGGTCAACTCGTTCAACGGCGAGGGCATCGCGTATGCGATGCAGTCGGCGGCCCTCGCCGCGCAGGCCGTCGTCCAGGCCCGGGCGCGTCCGGCGGGCCCGGCGCGGGAGCGCGCGCTGGAGGGCTACCCGGCCGCCGTGCGGGCGGAGCTGGCCAGCTACTACCGCCTGGGCAACCGGTTCGCCCACGCGCTCCGGCACCCGAGGCTCGTGCAGTACACCGCGCGCCACGGGCTGCCCCGCCAGGCGCTCATGCGGTTCCTGCTCAAGCTGCTCGCGAACCTGCACGACCACCGCGACGGTGACGTCTCCGACCGGCTCCTGGAGCTGCTGCTGCGGCTGACCCCGCAGCTCTCGGAGGCGCCGCCGCCCGCCGGGCGACCCGCCCGACACGCCAAGCCCACCACCCGCGCCGCGCCGGGGAGGGATCGCGCCGCATGAGCCGACGACGACCTCCCGGGTAAGGCGACCCTCATCCCGGGCGCGCACCACCGCGCTCCGTAGGGTCGAGCTCCGTCCGGGGGACGTGAGCTCGCCCGCCGCGGCCCCGGTGGTGGGGCCCACGGACCCTCCCGGTTCCGGGGGCAGGGCCCGGCACGACCAGCGACGACACACACGACGACGGTGCAGGAGGATCTCGGATGCAGGGCCCGGGTACGGCGGGGTTGACCGCCTACGTCCCCCTCCTCGTCATGTTCGTGCTCGCGGGAGGGTTCGCGCTCTTCTCGGTCGCCGCCGCGCCCTACATCGGCCCGCGGCGCTACAACCGCGCCAAGCTCGACACCTACGAGTGCGGCATCGAGCCGTCGCCGCAGCCGCTCGTCGGCGGTGGCCGGGTGCCGGTCGCGTACTACCTCACGGCGATGATGTTCATCCTCTTCGACGTCGAGATGGTGTTCCTCTACCCGTTCGTCATCAACATCGATGCCCTCGGCCTCTTCGGCCTGGTCGAGGTCGTGCTGTTCATCGGGACCGTCGCCTTCGCCTACGCCTACGTGTGGCGGCGCGGCGGCCTGGACTGGACCTGACCGTGGCCGGAACCGCAGTGCCTGGACCGAACTGGGAGGTCCGCTGACATGGGACTCGAAGAGAAGCTGCCGAACGGCATCCTGCTGGCCACCGTCGAGGGGCTGGTCAACTGGACCCGCAAGGCCTCGCTGTGGCCGGCCACGTTCGGCCTGGCGTGCTGCGCGATCGAGATGATGACCTCGGGGGCGCCGCGCTACGACCTCGGTCGCTTCGGCATGGAGGTCTTCCGGCCCAGCCCGCGCCAGGCCGACCTCATGATCGTCGCGGGCCGGGTGACCAACAAGATGGCCCCGGTCCTGCGCCAGATCTACGACCAGATGGCCGAGCCGCGCTGGGTGCTCGCCATGGGGGTCTGCGCGTCGTCCGGCGGGATGTTCAACAACTACGCGGTGGTCCAGGGCGTCGACCACGTGGTGCCGGTGGACATGTACCTGCCGGGCTGCCCGCCGCGGCCGGAGATGCTCATCGACGCCATCCTCAAGCTCCACCAGAAGATCCAGCAGGAGCCGCTGGGCCCGGTGCGGGCCGAGCTGGCCGCCGAGCGCCGCGCGCAGGGCGAGAAGCTCGAGCTGCTGCCCTCGTCGGTCAAGTACGGGCGGGAGAAGGCCTAGCCATGCCGGACGACGAGAAGCAGCCCGGCGTGCCCTCGACGGGGGCCGGCGGAGCGAGCGGCCCCACGGGTGCCACCAACGAGTCCTCGGCCGGTGCCGTCGCCCAGGGCCCGCTCGAGCAGCACCGCCCGCACGCGCCCACGGTCACCGGCCGGGCCCGCGAGGGCATGTTCGGCATCTCCGGCTCGGGCGACACCTCGGGCTTCGGCGGCCTGCGCCTCCCGGCCTACGCGCCCGCCCCGGCCGAGCGGCCCTATGGCGGCTGGTTCGACGAGGTCGTCGACGAGACCGCGGCGGCGCTCGACGACGGAGGTGTGACGACCTTCGAGGACGCCGTCGCGCAGGTGACCGTCGACCGGGGCGAGATGACCTGGTACGTCGCCCGCGAGC
>JAVXWR010000005.1:0-3219 GCA_032230725.1 Actinomycetota bacterium | reverse complement strand
GGTGCCGGGGGGTGAGACACGTCAGCGTCGATCTCAGGGCGTCCTGAGATCGACGCTGACGGCCTCGTGGATCATTCGGAGGGTGACGGGGCCGAGAGGCCTTCTCGACCCATCAGGCGGGCAATGCGCTCCAGATCCTCGACCGAGCCGAACTCGACGACGATCCGTCCCTTGCGCTGGCCCAGTTCGACCTTCACGCGGGTGTCGTAGGTGTCGGAGAGCCGCTCGGCGAGGTCCTGGAGGCCGGGTGCGTGCAGCGGCTTCCGCCCGGGGGCGCGGCGCTTGGCCGCCGAGGTGTCCTTCTCCCCGCGCGCGAGGGTGACCGCCTCCTCGGCGGCGCGCACCGACATGCCCTCGGCGACGATGCGCGCGGCGAGCTCCTCCTGCGCGGCGGTGTCCTCGATGCCGAGCAGTGCGCGGGCGTGGCCGGCCGAGAGGATTCCCGCGGCCACCCGGCGCTGCACCGCCACGGGGAGGCGCAGCAGCCGAATCGTGTTGGTGATGGCCGGCCGGCTGCGCCCGATGCGGTCCGCGAGCTGCTCGTGCGTCACGGCGAACTCGGTGAGCAGCTGCTGGTAGGCCGCGGCCTCCTCGAGCGGGTTGAGCTGGACGCGGTGGATGTTCTCGAGGAGCGCGTCGCGGAGCAGGTCGTCGTCGGCGGTACGTCGGACGATGGCGGGGATGTGCGTGAGGCCGGCCCGCTCGGCGGCGCGCCACCGGCGCTCGCCCATAACGAGCTCGTGGGTGACCTCGACGCCGCCCTCGCCGACCACGGCCTCGTCGAGCTCGCGCACGACGATCGGCTGCAGCAGCCCGAACTCGCGCACCGAGTGCTCGAGCTCCGCGAGCGCCTCCTCGTCGAAGACGGTGCGCGGCTGCCGGGGATTGGCCCGGATGCCGTCCACACGGACCTCGCGGTAGACCGCGCCGGCCACCGAGCCGGCGTCGACGTCGCCCTCCGGTGTCGAGGTGCGCGGCGGTGCCGTCCGCGTCGCAGCGGCGGAGCGCTGTCCGATCACGACGTCGGCCGCCCGGTTCCCCACCCCGGAGCGCGCCACGGGGGCGTCGGCGGAGTCGGGCGGTCCGGTCGGGATCAGCGCGGCGAGCCCGCGGCCGAGGCCGCCTCGACGTTCGGTCATCCGTGGTCCCCCGTGGTGCTCGCTGCGGCCGACTCGGTGCGTCGCTCGGCGACCGCGGCGCGCATGGCGAACTCGCGGGCCGCGTCGAGGTAGCTCATCGCCCCGCGGGAGCCGGGATCGTAGGTGAGCACGGTCTGGCCGAAGCCGGGTGCCTCGCTCACCTTGACGCTACGGGGGATGACGGTGCGCAGGACGAGGTCGCCGAAGTGGCTGCGGACCTCGTGGGTGACCTGGTCGGCCAGCTTCGTGCGGCCGTCGTACATCGTCAGCAGGATCGTCGAGACGTGCAGCGTCGGGTTGAGGTGGGACTGCACCAGGCCGATGTTGTTGAGCAGCTGCGAGAGCCCCTCGAGCGCGTAGTACTCGCACTGGATCGGGATGAGCACCTCGGGCGCCGCGACCATGGCGTTCAGCGTGAGCAGGCCGAGCGACGGCGGGCAGTCCACCAGCACGTAGTCGACGTCGAGCCGGTCGAGCACCTCGGGCGCGAGCGCCTGCCGCAGGCGCGACTCCCGGTTCATCATCGACACGAGCTCGATCTCGGCCCCGGCGAGGTCGATCGTGGCCGGGACACAGAGCAGGTCCGGCGACCGGTCGCACACCTGCGCGGCCTCGTCGAGGGTCATCTCGCCGATGAGCACCTCGTAGATGGAGGGCACCCCGCTGCGGTGGTCGACGCCCAGTGCCGTGCTGGCGTTGCCCTGGGGGTCGAGGTCGACCACGAGGACCCGGGCGCCGTGCAGCGCGAGCGCGGCGGCCAGGTTGACGGTGCTCGTGGTCTTGCCGACGCCGCCCTTCTGGTTGGCCACCGTGATCACCCGTCGCCGGCTCGGGCGGGGCATCCGGTGGTCCTCGGGGTGGAGCACGCGCGCCGCGCGGGCGGCCTCCTCAGCGATCGGCGTCATCCCACCGCCGTCGCCGTAGATGACCTCCCCGGCCCCCAGGACGCCGGCGCCCACCCCCGACACGGCCTCGCTGACGGCCTCGCGCACCCGCTCCGCGCTCACCCGCTCCCCACGTCGCGTTTCACGTGGAACGCCGTGCTGTCCTTCGGTCACGAGGATCGATCCTTCCTGCCACGACCACGGCGACCCACACCGGGACCCGAGCCGGCAGCGGTCCGCCGCTCCGTTCGATGTACCACCACGATGTGCGTCGTGGTGTCTCCCGCGCCGCAGCGCACGACCTCCACCTCGCCACCGCCGGCAGCGCGGAGATCGTTCGCGTCGCGCCGCACCTCGTCGTGCGCGCTCGCGCCCTTGAGCGCGGCGAGTCTCCCACCCGGCCGCACCAGGGGCATCGCCCACGTCGCGAGACGACCCATCGGGGCCACCGCGCGGGCCGTCACCACGTCGAACTCGCCGCAGGCGCGACGGGTCTCGCGCTCTTCGGCCCGGCCCCGGCGCACCGTGACCTCGAGTCCGAGCGCCGCGACGACCTCCTCCAGCCAGGCCACCCGACGGGCCATCGGCTCGAGCAGGGTCACCCTCAGGTCGGGGCGGGCCAGGGCCAGCGGGACGCCGGGGAGACCGGCCCCGGACCCGACGTCGAGGACCGACGAGTCCGCCGGGATCACCCGGCCGACGTAGGCGGAGTTGACGAGGTGCCGGTCCCAGAGCCGGGGTAGCTCGCGGGGCCCGATCACCCCCTGCTCGCGTCCCGGCCCCGCGAGCAGCTCCGCATACCGACGCACCCGGGGGAGCGCGTCACCGAAGAGCTCTGCGGCCTCGGAGGTGGGCTCGGCCGGGGTGGGGTCCTCGACCGGGTCGCCGGTGTCCGACCCCCGCGGCCCGACGACGTCGTCCGCCGGGCCGGGATCGCCCGTGGCGCCGTCCGTCGGCGTCCGGTCCCGCTGCTCCGGCGTCACGCGTGCCGTCCCCGTCGCCGTCCCCCCGGCGCGCGGCGAAGTGTTCCACGTGGAACACGACCGCGCGCCACCCGTGTGGCGCCCACGGTTCAGCGGCCGGGGAGCACGACCACGCGGCGGCGGGGCTCCTCGCCCTCGCTCTCGCTGTGCACCCCGTCCACGCTCGCGACGGCGTCGTGCACGATCTTGCGCTCGAACGGGGTCATCGGCCGC
>JAVXWR010000870.1:0-5593 GCA_032230725.1 Actinomycetota bacterium | reverse complement strand
CCCGGCGGAACGGGAACGCCGCGGCCGCCGCGCGATGAGCCGCGCCGCGGACGCCTACGTGTGCGGCGGGGCCGGCGCCGAGACGACGATGCACGCCGACCGGGCGGCTTTCGCCCGGTACGAGATCGTGCCGCGGGTGCTGCGCGGCTCGGTCGAGCGCGACCTCTCCGTGGAGCTCTTCGGCCGGCGGCTCGCCGCTCCGGTGCTGCTGTCCCCGATCGGCGCGCTCGACCTGGTGCGCCGCGACGCCGACCTCGCCGTCGCCCGCGGGGCGGCCGCGGCGGGCGTGCCGATGATCGTGAGCAACCAGGCCGGGTCGCCCCTGGAGGCGATCGCCGCGGCCGGGGGCGCGTCCCCGCGCTGGTTCCAGCTCTACTGGTCGACCTCCGACGACCTCGTCGACAGCTTCCTCGCCCGCGCGGAGGGCAGCGGGTGCGACGCGGTCGTCGTCACCCTGGACACGACGCTGCTCGGCTGGCGCCCGCGCGACCTCGACCTCGGTCACCTGCCGTTCAGTCGCGGTCTCGGCATCGCGCAGTACACCTCCGACCCGGTGTTCGCCCGGCTGGCGGCGGCGCGGGCGGCGGCGCCCCGCTCGGGGCCCGCGCCGCGCATCACGCCGCACGCGGTGCGGACCCTGCTGGAGATCACCCGCCACCATCCCGGCGGCTTCCTCGACAACCTGACCTCGCCGCTGCCCCGCGCCGCCGTCGAGACCTTCCTGGACGTCTACTCGCGCCCGCACCTGTCGTGGGACGACCTCGCCACCCTGCGCGGACGCACCCGGCTGCCGATCGTGCTCAAGGGCGTCCTGCACCCCGACGACGCGCGCCGGGCCGTCGACGCCGGGGTCGACGGGGTGCTGGTCTCCACCCACGGGGGGCGGCAGGTCGACGGCGCCGTCGCGTCCCTGGACGCGCTGCCCGACGTCGTGGACGCCGTCGCCGGGCAGGTGCCGGTGCTGCTCGACTCGGGGGTGCGCTCCGGAACGGACGCCGCGATCGCGCTCGCGCTCGGGGCCAGGGCGGTGTGCCTCGGGCGACCGTGGGTCTGGGGACTCGCGCTCGCCGGCGCCGACGGGGTCGCGCAGGTGGTGGGCGACGTCCTCGCCGAGCTCGACCTCACCGTCGGGCTGGCGGGCGCCCGCACACCCGCCGGGGTCGAGGTGCGCGCGCGGCGCTGAGGACGGGCGAGGTCTGACAGAAGCGCTGGTTCTGGTCGCGGTCACGACTGGGTCTTGGACTTCTACCCGGTCCCTTCCGACGATGAGGTCATGACGCGCACCGAGGCATCAGCCCTGTCCGACGTCCGCGGCACGGTCCACCACCGCGGCGACGAGGACCTCCTCGGCGAGCTCGCCGGGTTCCAGACGGCGGACCCGCACCGACCCGACGTCGTCGTCGGCGCCCGGGACGCGCACGACGTCGTCACCGCCGTCCGGTGGGCGGCCGCCCACGACCTCCCGGTCGCCGTGCAGGCCACGGGACACGGACACACCACCGGGCTCGGGGGCGGGGTCGTCGTCACGACGGGGCGGATGCGCGGCGTGCGCGTCGACCCGGCGTCCCGGACCGCCCGGGTCGAGGCCGGCGCACGGTCGGTCGACCTCGTCGCGGCGGCGGCCGAGCACGGGCTCGCGCCGGTGTCCGGCTCCTTCCCGGGCGTGGGCGTGGTCGGCTACACCCTCGGCGGTGGGCTGGGGCTGCTCGGACGCGAGCACGGCTGGGCGTCCGACCACCTCAGTGCGGCCGAGATCGTCACGGGCGACGGGGTCCTGCGCCGGGTGGGCCCGGGCGACGAGCTGTTCGCGGCGCTGCGTGGCGGTCGTCCCGGTGTCGGGGTGGTGACGGCGCTGTCGGTCGGGCTGGTCCCCGTGAGCACCGTCGTGGGCGGCGGCCTCTTCCTCGACGCCGCCGACGCGGACCGAGTGCTCCCCGTGGTGCGTCGGATCGGCGCGCAGGCCCCGGAGTCGCTCGGGCTCTCGCTCGGCGTCGTCGGAGTCCCGGACCTCGACCTCGTGCCGCCGCCGATCCGCGGGCGCACGGTGCTGCACGTGCGGCTCGTCGACACCGACGGGGCGGCCGCGCGGGCCGCGGAGGTCGCCCTGCGCGCGGCGGCACCCGTGCTCCTGGGCGAGTTGGCCGAGCTGCCCTGGACCGCGAGCGGGTCGATCTTCGGCGAGCCGGAGACCCCGCACGCCTACGAGGGGACGAACGCGGTGGTCGCCGAGCTGTCCGACGACGCGCTGACGGGCGTGGTGGCGGCGGCACGGGCGGCCGCGGTGGGATGCGTGGTCGACGTCCGGCGCCTCGGCGGAGCGTTGTCCCGGCCGGCCGAGGGGGCCGACGCGGTCTCCTGGCGGGAGGCGGGCTGGATCGTGCGGGTGCTGTCGTCGACCGCCGGGGTGCCGACGGCGGTGGTGCGGGCGGCGCACGCCGCGGTGCTGGCGCCGGTGGAGGGCGTGCGCCTCGGGCGGATGGCGGGCTTCGTGTACGGCGCCGCGCCGGCCGGTCCCGACGAGGTGCACGCGCCCCGGGTGCGGGCGCTGCTGGCACGGGTGCAGGCCGCGTACGGCCCGGACCGGGTGGTCGCCTGATCTCGCGCGGCCCGGCTGCGTACCGGGCGGGGCGGGTGGATCACCCCAGGAGGACGTCGAGCGCGGGGTCGAGCAGGCCGCGCCGGGCCGCGCGGAGGTCGGCGCCGAGACCGAGGACGCGCAGGTCGACCAGGACGGTGCTGCGACGGGGGGTGGCCGAGTCGGCGCGATCCGGTCGCCGGTGAGCGGTCGTCGACCCGGCCCGGCCGCCCGACGACGACGTGCCGTGGGTCCAGCTCCCGGACGTCACCGTTCCGCGGCCCGTGACCTCGGAGCGCCGCGGGTCGCCGGCGTGCTCGGCCCGCCTCGCGGCGGCCTCGACCCCCGTGGTCGACCGGCTCGGACGCGCGGTGCTCGTCCTCGCCTCCGAACGGTGACCGACGGCCCGCGCGCCACCCGACGTCCCGGAGCCCGAGGTGGCGGGGCCGCCCGAGGGGCGGGGTCCCGGCGTCCCCGCCGCACCCGGCGGGAGCACATCCGGTCCGGGCGGGCCCGGCGTCGGAGGCGCGACCGGCGGTCCGGGGAGCGCCGTCCCGGGCAGGGACGCGTACGGCAGCACCGTCGGGGGCGCGGCCTGGGGGACCGCCACGCCTCCGGAGCCGAGTGCGGTCGCCGTCGCCACGCCCAGCCCGGCGAGCCCGGCCGCCGCGATCCCGAGCCGACGCGCCCGTGGCACCTCGGCCGCGCCGACCACGCCCCCGACGGCGCCCAGCACCCCGATGACCCCGCCGCCCGCGACGAACCACTCCGCCGTCGTCGGCCACGAGCCGGTGAACACGCCGGGCGCCGCGCGGTCGGCGAGGTAGCCGACGAGCGCCGCGCCCAGGACGAGCGGCGCGATCGTCGAGCGCAGGATCCCGGAGTTGACCTCTCGCAGCTCGGCGGCGAGGGCCCGGCACTCCGCGCACTCGCGCAGGTGCTCCTCGACCTTGGCGGCGTCGCGCTTGGCGAGCCCGCCGCGGGTGTAGGCGCCGAGCTTCTCCTCGGCCTCGCGGTGGCGGCGGTCGCGGGGCGGGGCGGCCGGGCCCCCCGTCAGGTGCTCCTGCAGGTAGGCCTGGCGCAGCCCCTCGCGGGCGCGGTAGCCCAGCGCCGACACCGCGTTGGCGGTGAGCCCGAACAGCGGCGCGATGTCGGCGGGCGAGTCACCCTCGACCTCGAGGTGCCACAGCACCGCCTGCCACCGCTCGGGCAGGGTCGCGAACGCCCGCGCGGCGAGCGAGCGCTCGAGCCCGGCGACGGCGGGATCGGAGAAGGGGATGACGGTGCGCTCGGGGTCGACGCCGACGACCTCGCCCATGTCCTCGGTGAGATCGAGGCGGCGTTCCGCGCGGGTGCGGTCGTAGGCGAGGTGGCGCAGTGAGGTGAGCAGGTAGGCCCGGAAGGCCTCGGTCGGGCCACCGCCCGCGCGCAGGATCTCCAGCAGCCGGGCGAAGGCGGCCGAGACCAGGTCGTCGGCGTCGCTTGGGGAGCGGGCGAGCTGGCGGGCGAGCCCACGGGCGGCGTCACGGTGGCGGTCGTAGAGGGCGGCGAACGCGATCGAGGAGGCCTGGTCGGCGGGTCGTCCGCGCAGGACGGCGAGCAGCTCGGCGTCGCTGCGGACGTCCGCGCGCGCGGCGCCGTTGCCCGGCCCGTCGCCGAGCGCGGGCCCGGATCCGGGACCACCGCCGTCCGCCATCGAGCCCACCACCCCCTCGGGGGGAGTCTGCGGCCGGGCGCGGGAGGATCCTCGCAGCGTCACCGTCACGGATGACCGTCTCGCGCGTCGCCACCACAGGGCCCGACCGGCGCGCGGGCCGACCGGGCGTGGAGGAGGTACGTGGCATGACCCTCGCGGACGAGCTCACCCGGGGCACCCCCTCCTCGGCGGAGCCTGGCTCCGACGCCGACCGCGCCGCGCGTCGCGCCGGGCGCGCGCTCGCCCACCAGGCGCTGCGCGAACGGTGGTTCGCGTGCAGTCGTGCGCTCGGGTGGACGGTCGCGTCCGAGTGGCCCGACCCGAGCGTCGAGGAGGTCTGCGAGGCCGTCCTCGACGGCCGCGTGGGTCCGCCCCTGGAGCACGCCCTGACGCACTGGGCCGGGGCGCGGGCGTCCGCGGGCATCGGCCTCGACGAGACGCTCTCCGACCTGGCCGCCCTGCACACCGCGGTGAGCGGGGCACTCGGCGAGCTCGGTCCGCGGCGCCGGCTCGCCCTGCCCGGGACGGACGGGTCGCGGCTGGTGCGGGTCGTGTCGCTGGGCTGGAGCGACGTGGCGTGCGGGGACCTCTCCGAGGCCGCCGCCGTCGACCCCCTCTCCGGGCTCGCCAGCTCCCGCTACCTGATCACCCGCCTCGCCGAGATCCACCGCGCCGCGCGTGCCGGCGGCACCCGTGTGCCCGAGACCCACGCCCTCGTCGCGGTCACCCTGCCGGTCGCCGGATGGTCGCGGGTCGCCCCGCTGACGGTGGCCGGGGACGCCGCGTCGGTGGTGTTCGACGCCGGCGAGACGATCGCGGTCGTCGGGCGCTCCACCGTGGTGGTGCTCGCTCCGCGCGGCGGCCTCGCCGGCCGCGTCCGGGTCCTGCGGGGCCTGCTCGCCCGCCGCCTCTCGGGGGCGGCCGGGGTGACCGGGACACCGGGCGCCCGCATCGTCACGCTGCCGGCCACCCTCGACGGCGCGCGGGACACCCTCGCCCGGCTGCGCGCGGCCGAGCCGCCCGCTCCGCGGCGTGACCGGATCCTCGGCCTCGACGTGCCCGCCGTCGGGTCGGGCCCGGATCCGGACGACGAAGCTCGATCGGACGACGAGGCGGGTCGCGACGACGAGCTGCGTCACGATGTCGGGTCCGCCTGAGCCCTCCGGGTCCGGCGGCCGATAGTCTTCCCGGCTCGTGGAGGAGCGCACCGGCCTGCCCGTGGTCGCGATGGTCGGCGGCGGGCAGCTCGCCCGGATGACCCAGCAGGCGGCGATCGCCCTCGGCCAGACGTTGCGCGTGCTCGCGCTGGACCCCGACGAGCC
>JAVXWR010000850.1:0-3406 GCA_032230725.1 Actinomycetota bacterium | reverse complement strand
TGGGTCGTGGTCGAGGGCGCCAACGGGCCGGTCACGCCCGCCGCCCGGAAGGTGCTGCGCGAGGGCAAGGTCGCGTTCGGTCCGGGCAAGGCCGCCAACGCCGGGGGCGTGGCGGTCTCGGCGCTCGAGATGCAGCAGGCCGCGGGTCGCGAGCAGTGGAGCGCCCGGGAGGTCGACGACCGGCTGGGCGCCATCATGGCCGAGGTGCACGACCGTGCCCGTGACGCGGGGGAGCGGTACTGCGGCGACCCGACCGACTACGAGAACGGGGCGAACGCGGCGGCGTTCCTGCGCGTCGCCGAGGCCGTGCAGCGGCTCGGGGTGGTGTAGGCCGGCCCGGTGGCGCCCGGGTTTCGCCGGTCGTCGTGGTCGGGAAGCTCATCCGGCCCGGCGTGGACCCGCACGGGGCATCGCGAGGCGGAGGAGCACCGGATGGCGAGCACCGAGGTCGGCGCCGAGCCGGACACCCGCCGGGCGATGCCGGGGCGGTCGATCGGCGCGGGCGTGCTCCTCGGGATCGGCGTGGCCGCCTTCCTCGACGAGACGGTCTTCCACCAGCTGCTGCACTGGCACCACTTCTACGACGGCTCCACCTCCGACGTCGGCCTCGTCTCCGACGGGGTCTTCCACGCCGGCGGATGGCTCGCGATCGTCGTCGGGCTGTTCTGGTTCGCCGACCTCCAACGGCGCCGGACCACGGTGCCGCGTCGCGTGTGGGCCGGCGGGCTGATCGGCTGGGGCGCTTTCCAGGTCTACGACGGGCTCTTCCAGCACAAGGTCCTGGGCCTGCACCAGATCCGCTACGGCGTCGACCTGCTGCCCTACGACCTGGCCTGGGACCTCAGCGGCGGCCTCGGCGTCCTGATCGGGATCGGGCTGCTGTTCGGCCCGGCCCGGCCGATCGCGGAGCGCCGGGGCATCCCGTGACGCCCATGCCCGGCATGGCGCCCCTCGGGGTGTCGCCGTGGTCGTGGTTGCCCGTGGTGCCGCTCCTGGTCGTGGCCGCGGGGTATCTGATCGGCGTGCGCCGGCTGGTCCGGCGCGGTGACCGGTGGCCGCCGGCGCGCTCGGTCTCGGCGGCCGCCGGACTCGTCGCGCTCGCCGCCGCGCTCCTGCCTCCGGTGAGCACCCACGCGGACGTCTTCACGGTGCACGTCGTGGGCCATCTGCTGCTGGCCATGCTCGCGCCCCTGCTGCTGGCCCTGTCGGCGCCGATCACACTCGTGCTCCGGATCGTCTCCGTGCCCGTCCGCCGGCAGGTGCTCGCGGTGGTCCACAGCCGAGCGGGGCGGGTGCTGACGTGGGCGCCGCTGGTGCTGGCGCTCGAGGTCGGCGGGATGTACGCCTTCTACCTGACCCCGCTGTTCTCCCTCGCCCACGAGCACGAGTGGCTGTACGTCGTCGTGCACGTGCACATGTTCCTGGCGGGCTGGCTGTTCAGCACGGTCGTCGCCGGGCGTGACCCGCTGCCGCACCGGCCCGGACTCGTCGGGGCGCTCGGCCTGGTGCTGTTCGCGGGCGCCGCGCACGGGGTCCTCGCCAAGCTGATGTACGCCCACGACCTGCCCGCCGTGGCCGGGAGTCCGGCGCAGGTGCAGCTCGGGGCGCAGGTGATGTTCTCCGGGGGCGACCTGGTGGAGCTCGCGACCGCCGCGGCCGTGATGACCGCCTGGTACGCCCGCGAGGGGCGGGCGCAGCGGCGGGCGGCGGCCCGCGCGCAGGTCCTGGCCTGACCGGCGGGACCCCTGGCCCTCAGCGCCGCCGGCGCACGGGACCGGTGGCGGGCGCGTGCCCGAGCTCGTCCTCGAAGCGGACGAGCAGTGGGGCGAGCAGCTCGTTGAGGGCGTCGAGGTGCGCCACGTCCAGGGCGCCGGCGACGAGGCCGTCCTCGACCCGGATGCGCTCGTCGGTCGCCGCGCGCCACCGCCGCCCGCCGGCGGCGGTGAGCCGGATCGGCCGGCTGCGCCCGTCGCCGTCGCTGCGGGGGCCGGGTTCGACGAGGCCGGCGCGCGAGAGGCGGTCGATCCGCAGGCTCATCGTCCCCGACGTGAGCCCGAGGGTGCGGGCGATGTCGCCGGGCAGTCCCTCGTGGGGCGGCTCGCGGCGGGCGAGCACCGAGAGGGCCTCCCAGTCGCCGACGGTGAGGTCGTGGTCCGCGGCGGCGTCGGCGAGGACCTCGTCGAACAGCCGCGCGAGCCGGCGGATGCGTTGGCGGGCGCCCTCGACCTCGGAGCGCGCGCCGGGCAGGTGGGTCATCCAGCTCGAGAGCTCGGCGGCGACGGAGTCGGCGTGAGAGGCGTCCGGGGGGCTCACGCCTCGACGGTACCTTGCTACTCAAGGTAATGTGTCTTGGGTACCAAGACGGATGGAGTGACCCATGGACCGGATCTGGTTCATCACCGGCACGAGCAGCGGCTTCGGCCGGGAGATCGCGCGGGCGGCGCTGGCCGCGGGGGACCGGGTCGTGGCGACCGCGCGCCGCACCGACGGTCTCGCCGACCTCGTCGAGCAGGCGCCCGACCGCGTCCGGGCCGTCGCGGTCGACGTCACCGACCCGGCCGCCGTGCGCGCGGCCGTCGACATCGCCGTGGCGGAGTTCGGGCGGATCGACGTCCTGGTCAACAACGCCGGGTACGGCAGTCGGGGCGCGCTCGAGGAACTGTCCGACGAGCAGGTCCGCGCGCAGTTCGACGTCAACGTGTTCGGGGTGCTCGACGTGCTGCGGGCGGTGCTGCCGGTGATGCGCGCGCAGCGGTCGGGGCACGTCGTGCAGATGTCCTCGGTCGGCGGCGTGATCGCGACCCTCGGTGGGGCGGCCTACGCCGCCACCAAGTTCGCCCTCGAAGGCCTCTCGGAGGGGCTGGCGGTCGAGGTCGCCCCCCTCGGGATCCGGGTCACCCTCGTCGAGCCCGGCCCGTTCCGCACCGACTTCGCGGGCCGGTCCGCGGCGCACGGCGAGCCCGTCGAGGACTACGCGCTGATCCTCGACCCCGCCCGCGAGTGGTTCCTCGCCCAGGACGGGCAGCAGCCCGGGGACCCGGCCCGGGCCGCGCAGGCGATCGTCGACCTCGTCGGGCTCGACGACCCGCCCGTGCGGCTCCCGCTCGGCGCCGCGGCGTTCGACCGCATCCGCGCCCGGCTGAGCACGCGGCTGGCCGACCTCGACGCCGTCGAGCCGCTCGGCCGCGACACCGACTTCGCGAGCGAGCCGGCGGGGTGACACTCAGCCCCTCACAGGTGGCCGTGGTGGAGTGGTGATCGTGAGCAGGACGGGCAAGCGGGTGCTGGCGGCGGTGCTCGTCGTCGCGGCGATCGTGTGGCTGCCGCTGAACAAGGCTGTCGAAGGCCCGAAGCTGCTCGTGCTCTCCCGCTCGCACGCGATCACCACCGCCGACCTGCTCTCGGT
>JAVXWR010000843.1:0-8500 GCA_032230725.1 Actinomycetota bacterium | reverse complement strand
GCGGCTCGTCGCGCGGCTCTGTCAGGCCGACCGCAATCCGCTGCAGCTGCACGTGGCGCTGTTGCGCTACGCCGTGCACACGCTCGGGTTCCCGCAGGCGTCCCCGGGGCAGAAGCAGTGGGCGCTCGCCGCGGCCTGCTCCCACGCCGACGACGTCCTCCGGATGATGGAGGCCGAGCTGGCGCTGCGGGTGGACTGGGTCGCGCCGGCACCGGATCCGGATGGCCGCCTCGGGATCACGCTGTGACCGGGGCGGCGGGACCGGGGCCGCGACCTCGGTGATGATCTGGAGCAGCTGCGCGCGCTCGGCGCCGACCGTCTCGTCTGCCTGGTCACCGAGTCCGAGCTGGAGTGGGCGGGCGTGCCCGACATCGGCCCGCGGGCGAGGGCCGCCGGACTCGTCTACCGATGGCTGCCGGTACCGGACCAGGGCACCCCAGGCACAGCCGAGGCCGACGAGCTCGTGCGCTGGTGCCGCGACGTCATCGGGCGCGGTGAATCGGTCGTGCTCACGTGCATGGGCGGTCTGGGTCGGAGCGGGACCCTGGCAGCCTGCGTGCTGGTCGACGCCGGCCTGACGCCAGGCGCCTCGATCGCCGCCGTGAGAGATGCGCGCGGCCCGAGAGCGCTGGAGAACCTCACCCAAGAGAGCTTCGTCGACGCGTTCGAGTCCGTGATCTGTGCTGAGTCGGGTTCTCCGCCGACGACCGGCACGATCCGACCTCAACGGTGCACGTCATCGGGAGCGTCGACCGGGCGAAGATGGTCGAGGTGTCGCCGCACTCCGCACCGCGCCGCTCGATGAGGTCTTCTTGATCTACGACACTGCGCGGCGTGGACGGATACAAGGGTCGGTCGCGCCGGACATCCGGTAGATGCGAGCCATCGTCGGGTTCGCTCGGAGTAGGGCTGGTGCGCGATGCCGCACGTCCCGGCGGCGAGGGCCGCGGGCTGAACGCCAGCCAGTGGGTCGACTTTCAGACGGTCTCGCCGCGGTCGGGCGGGACGGCCGCACTACTCGTTCCTGCGGTGATGGGCGAGTATGTGAAGCCTTTGATGACGAGCCAGACGCCCAACGAGAACTCCCACACAGCGATCGGGAGGGCAGCGATCGTCGCCACGGGCGAGATTTGACCGAAGGCGCCGAAGATCGTCGCGGTGACGGAGGCGAAGAGCAGTGGGGCTCCGATGAGCCCCAGCACCGGGATGACCCGGGGCACGAGTCGGGACTTGTACAGCAGGGTGCCGAGCAGCAGTGCGTTCACCACCGGCATGAGGCTCTGACCGAGGACGAACGTCCAGCCGTGCACCGCGAGGAGCAACGCTCCACCGGTGATCAACGAGGCTTCGTTCACCCCGGCGGCTCCGGCCAGGTCCTGGCGCAGGGTGACGAGGGAGAGCAGGCATACGGCGCCGACGACGATCAACGTGCCTTCGATGACGCGGGAGGCGACGAAGCCGATCGCGAGGGCTTCGTTCTGCCGTTTGACCACTGGGAACAGGGCGACTGCAGTGCCCGCCCCGGCGAGGGCGCAGATCACGTTGAGCAGGACGCCCCACAGCACGCCACTGGCGGGGCCCGCGCCGAGGATATAGCCGGGCACCTGCACCGGGGCGAAGAGAACGAGGGTGGGGATCGAGGTCGCGAAAGTGATCAAGTAGAGCGCGCCGGCGATGATCGCGGTCTTCCTCAGCGGATCCACCGGGCCCCCTCTCGGGGCGGCCGGCTGGTGCTGTCCTGCTGGTGGTCTCGGGGTCAGGGTTGACATGGGGTTCTCTTCACGAGGGGTCTGGCGTCGTCCCCGGCGGTTGTCGAGGTGTGCGACGTGCATCCCGGGCTCGCCGGCGTGCTCGCCGACGAGCCCGGGGGGACACGGACCGAGCTGACGACCTTCGTCGTAGCGGCGGCCGAGCGGTGTTCCCGGGGGTGGTCAGGACAGCTTGTCGACCGCGGACATGATGAACGCGGCGACGGCGACGGGGCGCGAGATGAACGCGACATGGCTTCCGTCGATGCGGGCGGTGGTGGCGCCCATCCGCTCGGCCATGAAGGACTCCGTGTCGGGGCTGATCGCCTCGTCGTGCTCGGAGACCAGGAACCACGACGGCAGGGTCTTCCAGCCCGGGGCTCCACTCAACGGCTCCCCCAGTGCGGCCGCGGCGACGGGGCGCTGCGTGGCGTACAGGACGTCGGCCCGGTCGGCCGGGACATCGGCGCAGAAGGTCCTGCGGAACAGCTCGCGGTCGATGTAGAGGTCCGGGCCGCCGGCCGCGCCCGGAGCCTCGTAGGCGGTGGGGCGGGCGCTGCTGTTGAGCAGCGTGGGGCCGAAGGGCTCCTGCACGCTGATCGCGCTCTCGCCCTCGTCGAGGCCGAAGCCCGCAAGGTAGACCAGACCGCTGACGTTCGGCAGGTCGGTCGAGGCGCGCGTGATGACGGCTCCGCCGTAGGAGTGGGCGACGAGGAGCACCGGCCCGTCGATGGCGGCCACGTACGCCGTCACGGCCTCGGCGTCGCCGGTGAGTCCGCGGAGCGGGTTCGGCGGCGCCAGCGCGGTCACGCCGGCGGTTTCGAGCTCCCGGATGACGCCGCTCCATCCCGACGCGTCGGCGAATGCTCCGTGCACGAGAACCACAGTGGGACGGGTCATGATGGTGTCCTCTCGATCGGGCGAATGGTTCTGGGGGAGCGGGTGACGGTGAGACCGATGCCCTTGCTCGCTCCGGTGACGACAGCGCCCTTGCCCGCGAGTTCCAGATCCACGATGGGGTCTGCCCTCCCGGGGTCGAGGAGGAGCAGGTCAGGCGAAGCGGCGGACGAAGGCGAGCGCGGTGTCGGCCACCTCCCGCCACCCGGCGTCGATGGTGAGCGCGTGCCCGCGGCCGGGCATCTCCACGACCTCCGTGGTGCCCTCGTTGTGTGCCTGCTGCTTGTAGCTGGCGTGGGTGAGCGCCCAGGGCACGGTGTGGTCCTTCTCCCCGGACATCAGCAGCATGGGCCCACGGACCGAGTTCTCGGTGTCGACGGCGGCCTCGGTCCACGGGTTGAGGTTCGCGGCGGCCGCCTGGAACAGCGGCACGCCGGCGGCCGGGACCGCGAAGGTGGCGTAGAGCGACTTGGCCTCGTCCTCGTCGACGGCGTTGGCGAAGGCGTAGCGGAACTGCTCGTAGGTCAGCGGGACCGCGCGGTGGCGGTTGGCCGGGTTGTGCAGGGCGGGCCACGCGGACTTCAGGGCCGAGATCGGCAACGGCAGCACGCCGCGGAACGGCGCCGGGCCGATGGCCACGGTGGCAGCGGCGAGCCCGCGGCCGGCGAGGATCTGGGCGAGGAGGCCGCCGAACGAGTGCCCGACGACGACCGGGGCGCGGTCCAGCCGGCCGAGGATCGCGGCGTAGTGGTCAGCGACTTGACCGATGGTCTTGTCCGCGAAGACCTCGGGGTGGGCGTTGGCGTCCTCGACGGTGGCCGGGTCGTCCGGCCACCCGGGGGTCAGCGCCGTGTATCCGGCCTCCTCGAAGACCGCGGCCCACCGGTCCCAGCTGCTGGGTAGCAGCCACAGACCGTGGATGAACACGACCGGGACGAGACCCGTGGCGTTGGCGCGGGCGATCTCCTCGAGATCGGCTGCCCCGACGGTCGTGGCATCCACATTCGACAAGGACACGGTGGCGCTCCCCGCAGGAGACCCGCCACGTGGGCGGGGGCTGGACGTGCGCACCGGGTCCGGGGTGAGAACGCTGACGATCGGGCACGCTACCCGTCAATTGCCTGCTCGATGTCACGATTGGCTACTGGTGGTCGGTCCAGCCACATCGGCATCTGCCGTGAGGCCGAGTGACGTCGTCGTTCGCTCTGCGACCGATCTCCATCAACACTCGGAATTGCTGTCGGTGAGCAGCGGACAGTTCTGCGACCAAGAGTGCGTGGCTCAATGACGCGCTATCCGGTGCCACGACTGCCGGTCAGCCGGCGAGGCCGGGCGCGTCGGCCACGGCCGCGGGCTATGTGGTGTTCGCCCGGTTCCCCCGCTCGGGGAGTCCGAGGTCGTGGAACAGCGTGGTGCGCAGGTGCTCGAGCACGATGGCGACCTCGTTCCAGTCGGGGTCGTCGCGGTGGGCAGCGGCCAGGGCGGCGACCCGGTCGATGTCGACGATCGACCTCCGGCTGCGGCTGTTCGCGGCGGCTCGGTCGTGGTCCACGACCGGCGCTGCTGCGTGGTGCATGCTGTCCCGGCCGGCCGTGCCGGCCGGGCTCGTGCGGGTGCTCATCGGGTCGACCGGTCCGCTCGCCCAAAGCCGGACCGCTCGCGAGCGCTCGGGCTCGAACGGCCGGGATCGGCCTCGGCCGCCGGTGGTCGACCGAAGGCGGGGTCGGCGCGGAGCGCGGTGAGCAGTCCGGTGGGCGCGTCGTGGAGCTCGAAAGCCCCGCCGTCGATGAGGTGGTGGATGCGGGCCTGACCCAGGACCCGGGCCAGGTGAGGATTCCACGCCCCGAGCCGGGTCAGCACGATCAGCAGTCCGCGGGTGCTGTGGGGCCGCAGACCGCGCAGGAGGGTTCCGATCCGGCGGGCCGTGGCGAGGTCGACCGGCCCGGAGACACCCATGACGACGTAGCCGTCCGCGTAGTTGCGGATCGCCACGGCCGACTCTCCCGACGATGGCGCGAGGCCGGCAAGCTCGGCGTCGACGTCCTCGTGGGCGCGCCGACGCTCCCAGGATGCGTCGACCGCCGCGCTGACCGGCGTCTCGGCCCCGTCGGTGGACGTTGGCGCGAGGAACACGCGCCGCGAATCGTCGGTGACCCGAATCCGGTCGAACTGCGACATGTCGATGAGACTCATGCTCGCTACCCGCTGCCTGAGCGCGCCCTGCACGGTCGCAAAGCACCAGGGACCGGGGCACCGAACGTTGAACCACCAGGGTAGCCCCTTTCCCGACCGGTGATGTCGTCACGTGGATCCGCCGGTGCGACGAGTGTGGTGTCGACGACCGGGTAGACGACCCGGTAGACGATCGGTCATCGCGACTCTGCGTCAGCACCTGCACTCCGCCGCCAGCCCGCACAGGGCACCTGGTGCGCGTAGCGTCCTCGTCCGCCAGACCACCGCATCCGATCGCGGGCCTGACACCAGTCGTCGTCCCGGACCCCGACGACGTGCCGAGAACGACATGGCACGCCGGGAGAAGCTCTGGGGCGCTCTGCGCAGACCGTCACGATGTGGTCCGGCCGCCGCGAGGTGCACCTGATGGTGCACGGCACCGCGGACCTGGACCTGGTCTGGAGCCTCGCCCGCGAGCTCCAGGATGTCCTGGCGGGCGCGCCAACCGGGGTAGGCGAGCATGGACGACGATCTGGACGCGAGCGCGGTCGGAGAGGTCTCCGACAACTCGCTCGGGCGTCTGCTCACCCTGTCCGACGGGGTGTTCGCGATTGCGATGACCCTGCTCGCCCTGGACCTGCGCGTCCCCGATCTCGGCGGCGACACCGTGACGAACGCCGAACTGCTCCGCGCCCTGGCCGCCGAGGTGCCGAGCGTCGCGACCTACCTGCTGAGCTTCTACGTCGTCGCGAGCTACTGGATGACCCACCACCGCCTGATGCGCTCGGTCCAGGTCACCCATATCCGGTTGCAGATCCACACGCTGCTGTTGTTGACGTTGGTCGCGGCCCTGCCGTTCCCCAGCGGCCTGCTCGCT
This sequence comes from Actinomycetota bacterium, assembly GCA_032230725.1. Lineage (GTDB taxonomy): Bacteria > Actinomycetota > Actinomycetes > Mycobacteriales > Pseudonocardiaceae > Actinomycetospora. The sequence continues at coordinate 2,806 of JAVXWR010000843.1, read as the reverse complement.
CGGTACGCGAGCACGCCGGTCGCCCTGAGCGTGTACGGCGCGGTGAACGTGCTGGCGTCGCTGATGCTGCTGTGGCTACGCCACGACGTGCGCGCCGACGGCCTGTCCACCGGGCCCGTCGACCTGGACGCCAGGCTCCGCACCGGCTGGGTGGGCTGGGGCCGGGTCGTGGTCTTCGCGCTGTGCATTCCCGCCGGCTTCATCCTGGGAGGCAAGGGGCCGTGGGTTCTGGCGCTGCTGGCAGTTGTCGGGGCATCGGCACGACCGTGGTCGCGCTGGCGACGACGCGGAGTCACCACTGCTCGATGACCTCGCGCGTGAGCGGGCCGTCGACGCCACGGATTGCTGCGTCGGTTGGCCGGCCGCCCGCGCCAGTGTCACCGACTCCTTGCACGGCACGACCGTGCGCATGTGCTGGACCCCGTGACTCGGTGACCCGCCGGCCATGCAGGCCGGGGGATGGTGCCTACCGCTGAAAGATCGTGTGGGGGTGCGAGGCGAAGTGGGTGTAGGAAGTGCGTTACGGAACCTCATCAGGCCACGGTCGGATCAGAAGAGAAGATCAGTCCCCCCGGATCGAGATTCCCAGCACGAGCACCGGAAACCCCGCCGAATGCGGCTGGCCAGAAGGATGCCGTGGGCCTGCGCACCGGGCGATCTCCGCTCCGTGACGCCGAGGCCGTTCCACGGCGCCCATCTCTACGCTTGGCGAACCGGCCCGCTCGTGCTCGACAGGCCCCGGACCCACCGGTCCGGGGCCGTCGTTTGTGCCGTGCCGATACACGACGTGGCGGACGGTCAGGGCCGGGTCTCCGGTCGAGGCGGGGGGATTGTGGCGGGGTCGACGGTGCGCTCGACGATCCGGAACGCCAGGTCGGACAGCCGGGTGCCGGTGGCGCGGGCTTGGTTGCGCAGCGCAGTGAATGCGTCGGCGGGGCTGATGCCGTGGTGGTGGGCGAGGGCCCCCTTGGCCTGTTCGATGATGACCCGGCTGGTCAGGGCACCCTGGAGTTGCTCGGTGACCACCTCGGCGCGGCGCACCGCTCGTTCGTGCAGCAGCCCGATCGTCGCGGCGTCAGCGAGTGCCTGGGCCAGCGCGGCGTCGTCATCGCCCAGGATGTGAGGGTGGGTGTGGAGCAGGGTGAGCACCCCGATCGAGTCGGTGCGCAGCCGCATCGGAACGGCGTGAGCGGAACGGAACCCAGCCTGTGCGGCAGCAGCGGCGAAAACCGGCCAGCGTTCGGCGTCGGCGTCGAGGTCGGCGCTGATCACCGGGTGTCCGCCACGGAGACAGTCCACGCACGGCCCGGCGTTGTTCGCGATGGAGAGCACATCCAAGAGCCGGGGCTGCTCCGACGACGCGGCCGCGAGCGAGAGCGCCCGCTGCTCGTCGGCCAGCAATACACCCGCTGCGGAAACGTCGAGGAGGTTCACCGCGTGCTCGGCGAGAGTCCCCATGAACTCCAGAGGGTCGTAGTCCGAAACCAGGGTGTCGGTCAGGTCGAAGAACGCCCTCGTCACCTGCCGCTCGCGGTTGCCCATGATCCTCCTCGTTCGCTGGCTTGATCTGGTCAAGCACCGGTTCTGCATCTCTGGAGCGGATCTCGACGACGGCCTGGCCCATGTACGACCGCCGGCTCACTGGTCGTGGTCGCGGGCGAGATCGATGTCGTTGGCCAGGACGGCGCGGGCGACATCGCTGATCGGGATACCGCGAGAGAAGGCCTGGGCACGGAGACGTATCAGCGCCTCGGTCACCGGCACCCGGTGAGCCTCGCTGATCATTCCGGTGGCCTGGTGCACGACGGCGTGCACGTCGGAGAGCCAACCCGGCGCCGCGCGGCCCGAGTCGGTCAACCCCGAGTCGGTCAATCCCGAGTCGGTGGGCTCCGACCCGGTGGCCGGCGCGAGGTGCTGGAGCAGCAGCTCGGTCGCCGCCCGCGCCAGCAGCAGCGCGTCGGCGACTGCGGTGGCACGCAGCGGGCCGATCGCGCTGCGGTGCAGATCCATGGTGCCCAGCCGGGCCGCACCGACGTGCAGGGGGAACGAGAACACCGCTGCCGTCCCGATGGCGGTGGCTTCCGGGGTGAAAGCCGGCCAGCGGTCCCCGTCGCGGTCCAGGTCGCCCATCAAGACCGGGGTCCCGCTGCCGAACGCCTCGAGGCACGGGCCCTCCCCGGTCGTCAACTGGAGGTCCTCGAGCAACTGACCGAGGTCGTTGCTGGCGTAGATCAGGCTGCGGCCTCCGGCCAACCCATCGCGCACACTGCCCATCACCGTGACCCCGGCGCCACTGACCCCGACCTCGCCGACCGCCACCGCACACACGCGCGCCAGCTGTGCCACCACCGGGTCCGTCTCCTCGGGGGCGCCGGGCGAGAGAGGGCGGCCGATCCGGGTCGAGCGCCCCGGGGGCCGCGCCGCGGCGACCAGGCTCGCCAGTCGAGCGCTGCGCTCGCCGGCCCGTCCATCCGATGCCACCCGGTCAGGCCCTGGCCCGACCCGCGGGCGAGCTGAAGGCCCGAGACCGCAGCCAGACGTGTCTCCCGGGAACGAGAGGCCGCCCGATGGTCTTCCCGTCTGGCACTGTTCCACTCTCCCGGCTACCGCGTCGCTTCGTTGAGCGCCCGCCGGGTCCGGGGCAAGCAGTGCGTCGCCGGAGCCTGAGTATCACCAGGGTCGACCGCGACCTGCCGAAAGGATACCCCCGGGCCCGCACCGCAGCTCGACGGTCACCCCGGTCGACGACGTCGGAACGGCTCGTGCGCCTGCGCGGCCCTACGGGTTACTCGACGGCCGCTGGGCG
>JAVXWR010000836.1:0-2958 GCA_032230725.1 Actinomycetota bacterium | reverse complement strand
GCTGATCACCTCGAAGCGGTGCCGCAGCACGATCTCCCGATCGCCCAGTGTCAGCGTGACGTTGCCGCCGCCGCCCTCCTCGGGACCCTGGTCGGCGCTGTCATCGGTGGTGCGGACCTCGCTCATGAGTCGAACTACCCGATCCCACACTGGACACACACGCGGCGATCACCGCTCGTCTGGGCCGGATTTCACCGGCACAACGCCCGGGTGACGGTATCGGTGAGCCAGCGGGTGTAGCGGCCGAGGTCCCAGCCACGAGCCATGACCAGCCGCTCGTAGTGGTCGATCGCGAGGTAGTTCCACAGCACGTCACGGACCTCGTCGAGGTCGAGCTCCTCCCGGAGCGCGCCGGTGTCGAGCAGGTGCTGGCCGAGCATCGTCATGCCGACCAGGCCCTCCTCGTTGACCTTCGCCCAGACGGGGGCCAGGGCATCATCGACGTGACGACCGTCCCGGATCAGGAGCTGCACCCCGGCCGAGCGCGCCTGCCGCTGTGCCAGCCCGGCGACGAACATCGCGATCTTGCGTCGGACGTCGGGCTCGGCGCGCATCACCTGCATCGCCTCGCGTTCCGCCACGGGGACCGGCTCGTCGTCGCCGGCGAGCACGAGGTCGAACACCGCCTTCGCCAGTGCGGCCTTGGTGCCGAAGCCCTGATAGATGCTCTGCGGTGACACCCCCGCACGCGCGGCGACCGCGGTGATGGTCGTCGCCCGGAAGCCGTCCTGCTCGAACAGGTCGCGGGCCGCCACGACGACGGCGAGGCGGCGGGCCCGGGCCCGCTCCCGCCGTCCGGTTGCGTCGTACGGGCGCTTGACGGCCGCCATCCCCACCACCAACACTTTCGATGGACTTCAACTCTAAGCAAATGGAGCGATCATGACCCACGACCCGACCACCGTCGTCACCGACCCCGTCGCCGTCGCCGTGCGCAGCATCCACGCCATGTCCGACGGCGAGCGGAGCGACTTCGAACCGCTCTACCACCCCCGGGCCGTCGATCACGAGAACCGCATCCAGCCACCCTCGTCGCGGATCGAGGGGCCCGAGGGGTTCTACGCGACGGCGCGGTGGCTACGCGCGGCCTTCGGCGGACTGCACTACGACGTCCACCACGCTGTCGCGGGCGACGACCTGGTGGCGGTGAACTCGACGATGAACGGCCGCCACGTGTCGCCCTGGGTGGTCTACACCGCCGACGGGGCGGTGGACAGCGTCTTCCCGCCGACCAACCGGGTGTTCGCGATGACGCAGTCGCACTGGTTCCGCATCGAGGACGGCCGGATCCTCGAGCACTGGGCCAACCGCGACGACCTCGGGACCGCGATGCAGCTCGGCTGGCTTCCCCCCACGCCGATCTACCTCGCGCGCATGGTGGCGGCCAAGCGCCGGGCCCGACGCGCCGCGTCGTGACCCCCCCGGGTCGCCGCGACGGTCAATGGTTCCGGGGCAGCAGCGGACCGAGGGGACCGAGGTCGAGGTTGAGGTCCTCGGCGGTCAGGCCGAACTGCTCGGTCAGCTCGTCCATCGCCTCCTGCAGGTGCATCAGTGCCATGCCGAGGTCCTCCTCCTGCTGCTCGGTCACGTCGCCGTTCTCCACCCGCCGGATGGCCTGGCGCTCCATGAGCTGACGCAGCAGCTCGACGATCGTGAGGACGAGCTTCATCAGGTCGCGCCGCACCGCGTCCTTGTCGATCTCGATCCGCGACGGGTCATCGGAGGGCATCCGGCGCCTCCCCCGGCAGCACCTCTCCGGGCAGCTCCTCGCCAGGTTCGACAGCAGGCGCGATCGACGTGACCAGGGCCCGCAGCGACACCCGCACGAGGTCGACCCCGGCCAGCGAGATCGTGATGTCGCCGGTGAGCACGACGCCGCCCGCGAGCAGCCGGTCCAGCAGGTCGACCAGCGCCACCTCGCGGTCGCCGAACAGCGACGTCGAACGCGGCGCGAGCTCGGCCCCCGTCACGACGAGCCCTCCAGGCCGGCGAACGAGTAGGGCACCCAGGGTCCGGTGAGCTCGACGCGGACCCGGGGGTGATCGGCCCACGACGCGACGATCCCGGCAAGCGCCTCGGCGGCGTCGCCGTCGACGAGGTAGGCGCCGTTGAGGACCATCCGCTCCGGACGGCCGGTCAGCGACCGCTCCTGGGGCCGGTGGCGTCGCGCGTCGACCGCGAGCGCGCGCACCGCCGCGTCGACCTCCTCGGCGTCCGCCTCGGCCCGCGTCACCGCCTGATCGCCCTCCCGCAGCGCCCTGCTGCGTGACCGCAGGTACTCCGCGCCGCTGCGCGGCCGCGCCGCCGGGGCCTGCTCCGGCGCACTCCCGGCGCGGACGGAGACCTTGACGCCCCACTCGGCGCGTCCCGCCAACCGGCCCAGCACCTCGGTGAGGGCGGCGGCGCCCACGGTGAGCAGCTCGCGCACGCGGTCGTCGTCGAAGTAGACGGTCGCCAGCGACAGCGGTGCGACCGTGCGGCGGCTCCCGACGGCGTCGACGACGTGGTGGTGCGCGCGGGCGGTCGCGGCGAGCCAGCCGAGGTCCTCGAGCTTGTCGTCGAGGGCGCGGGCCTCGAACTCCTCGCGCGGGACGTCGCTCACCACGGCCTGCAGCCCGCCCGCGACGACGAGGCGTGGGTCGCCCTCGTTGACGCCGGCTCCGGAGAGGTCGGCGACATCGCCGTCGGCGAGGTCGCGCCCGACCGCGTAGACGTAGCTCAGCGCGTCGCTCATCGCCTGCCTTCCTCCCGGCGAGGAGCACGACGCCGCGTGGACGAGCGCCGGGTCCGGCCGTTCGGTGCGGGCGCCGCGTGCTCGGCGTCGTCGAGCTCGGCGTCGTCGACCTCCTCGACGTCGACCTCTTCGGCCTCGACCTCGTCCTCGAGGTCCTCGTCGGCGAGCTCGTCCTCGTCGCCGCCGGGGAGACCGCGCCGTTCCAGCGCCTCGAGGCGCTCGCG
>JAVXWR010000779.1:0-4590 GCA_032230725.1 Actinomycetota bacterium | reverse complement strand
ACCGCCCTGATCCGGCACACCGTGCACGCCGAGGTCGGGCACGGGTTCGGGCCCGCCGACGTCCTGCGCCGGGTCAACTCCGCGATGCTGCGGAACCACGGCGCGCAGGGCCGCTTCGCCACGATGGTCCACGCGGCGCTGACGGTGGGGTTGGCCGGCGTCGTGGTCACGCTGGTCAACGGCGGGCATCCGCCGGGACTCGTGCTGCGCGGCGACCGGGTCGAGTCGATCCCGGTACCCGGCACGCTCGTCGGGATCTACCCCGACCTGAACCTCACCGAGGTCGAGATCCGCCTCGCACCGGGGGACACCCTGCTGCTCTACACCGACGGCGTCACGGAGGCCCGCGGCCCGCACGGCTTCTACGGCTCCGAGAGGCTCGAGGCGCTGCTGGCCTCCTTCGTCGGCGAGTCGGCCGACGTCATCGCGGACGGCATCCTCGCCGAGGTGTCCGACTTCCAGAACGGTCGCCTCCGCGACGACGTCGCTCTCCTCGCAATCGGGGTGGAGCGATGACGGAGCCGCGCGACACCGCCTCGACCGAGAGCTCGTCGGCCCCACCGTGAGTCCCAACCCGCGCTACCGGCCCCCTGTCGAGGTGCTCGCCTCGACCCCGGCGCCGCCGGCACCCGTCCTCGGGCCACCGAGCAAGGAGCAGCCGTTCGCGAACGGCACCACGGCGTTGCGCGGCATCCGGGCCTGGACGAGGCGGCACGGTCTCGAGGCCGGCTTCGACCTCGCACGCGTCGACGGGCTCGTCCTCGCCGTCTGCGAGCTGGTCAGCAACAGCATCGAGCACGGAGCCGGGTACGGCACGCTGTCATGGTGGATCCGGCCGGGGCGGGTCGTGGCCCAGATCCACGACACGGGGCAGATGAGCACGACCACGCCCGGGCTGTGCCGGCCCGCCGTGCGCTCCGCGCGCGGGCGGGGTGTCTGGCTCGCCCGCCAGCTCTCCGACGTCCTCCACCTCTGGACCACCGTCGAGGGCACCTACGCCCGCCTGAAATGAAGGCCATGACCGCCCGGGGCAGGTCGGGGATCGGCGAGGGTAGTGCCGAGACGGTCAGCCGAGGACGGCCTGCACCGAGTCGGCCTATCGTCGATGCAGAGCCGACGGTGAGGGGCCTGGGTGGTGATGGGCCAGGAGTTGTGCGTGGGTCCGGTGGATCGACCGGACAAGTACCGGCTGCTCCGCATGGAGGGGTCCGGGGGAGAGGCGTCGCTGTGGCGCGCGGAGGTCGACCTCGCCGGGGAGCCCGAGACCGTCGCGGTGAAGGTGCTGCATCCACAGCACCACGACGACCTCGCGCGGATCAGCGCCCGCTGGGCCGAGCAGGCCGAGCTGCTCCGGTTCGTCACCCACCCTTCGGTGATCGGGGTGCGTGAGCACTTCGAGGGCGCCCCACCGCACCCCGGCGACGGGCGGACCTGTGGGCTCGACACCACCGCGCCCGACCGCGCGCTCTACCTGGTGATGAACTGGGTGGCGGGTCTGCCTCTGCGCGATTGGCTGCTGCTCCATGAGGGGCGCGAGGGCACCGTCCGCGGGCTCCGCCTGCTCGAACAGGTCGCCGAGGCGCTGGAGATGCTGCACGCCGGCCGGGCCACCCCCTCGGGGCGCGCGGTCGTCCACGGTGATCTCTCCCCGGGCAACGTCATGGTCGGCGATGACGGCCGGGCGGTGATGGTCGACTTCGGGCTGGTCCGCCTCGCGTCGCACCGCACGCTGGCTGCAGCAGGAACCCCGGGGTTCGCCGCCCCGGAGGTCTGGAGCCGTGGGGAGTACACCCCGGCGGCCGACCGCTACAGCTTCGCCGCGCTGGGCTTCTACACCCTGGTCGGAACGCCGCCGCCCGTGGAGGAGGAGCTGATCGCCGAGCAGCTGTTCGCCCACCCGTTCCTGGTGAACACCCCGGCCCGGCAGGCCGAGGAGCTCCTCAGCGGGTTCAGCGCCGATCCGGTCCTCCGGCCCGGCGTGGTCGAGTGGCTCCAGCACCTGCGTGGCGCCGCGTCCGCGTCCACCCGCGCGGTGGCCCCCGAGGGTGCGGCCGGTGCCGGCCGCATCTCGTCCACCGCCGAGCGCGGGGCGCGGAGCGCCCAGTACGGCGCCGCCGCGCGCTCCACGCGACGGTCGGGCGTCGCTGCGGCCGTGAAGGACCGCGTGGAGTACACGGGCATCGAGGCGGCCGACGACGTCGAGGCGCAGCTCGCCGAGTGCCGCACCGGGCCCGGCGAGCTGGTGTGGTCCGCGCTCCTGACCCGTCACTGGGCCGTCACGAGGACCTGGTGGACCAGCCGTCACGGTGGCCGGACCTATCACGTGAAGCTGCGCGACCGGCTCGGCGACTGGGTCGTCGTGGAGATGCGGTTGCGCGGCGAAGGGTCGACCAGCCGGCTGGTGTGGGCCAACGGCGCCGGCGGCGCGATGACCGAGTGCCCCACCGAGCTGGCCCGGTGGCTCGCCCTGGTCTGACCGATGCCGGCCCCTGTCGCCCGTGGTCGGATCCACTCGACGGTCCGCACCGCAACTGGCGAGGGGAACGTCCATTGGTGTCGCCCGCACACCGCCCCCGATCCGCCGGTCGTCCAGCTTCCCGCAGTCGCCGTGTCCGGGCGCTCGTGACGGTCAGCCTCGCCTTGCGCTACCGGGTCCTCGAGCGGGTCCTCGGTCCGCAGATCGATCCCGCCGGAGCAGGTGAACCACCGCATTATTCGCCACGAAGCAGACAGAGCGGCACGATTCTCGGCTCGACTCACGCTCCTCACATCTCAGGTAAGGCTCTCTTCACCCCGTGACTGCGAGCAACGAGCCCGCGACGGCGGCGGAGCGGTCCCTCGACCGCTGCCCGGTGGGGACGGTCTCGGTCCTGCGCCGGGTCGAGGCGGGTCGGGTGCGGAGGCGGCGCCTGGCCGAGCTGGGGTTCGTGCCGGGCGCACGGATCGAGGTGATCGGGCGCGGCGGGGTCGGCGGACTGATCGTGGGCGTCAACGCGGACAGCCGGGTGGCGGTCGACGCCGCGGGCGCCCGGGAGCTGCGGGTCGGTGAGCCGGCGTGAGCGCAGGCCCGATCTCCCGCCGCGGCGCCGCGAACCTGCTGCTGGAGAAGCCGTGCTGCATCGACGACCTCGACGACGCGCCGGACGGTGCGCCCCAGATCGTCCTGGTCGGCAATCCCAACGTCGGCAAGTCGACGTTGTTCAACGCGCTCACCGGGGCCCGCCAGCACGTCGGCAACTGGCCCGGCAAGACGGTCGCGGTCGCGCGGGGGACCTGGCGCCCGCCGGCCGGGGGCGACCTCGCCCTGGTCGACCTGCCCGGCACGTACAGCCTCGTGCCGGACTCGCCGGACGAGCAGCTGACCCGTGAGCTGCTGGTCGATGCCCCGCGTCAGCCCGACCTCGTGGTCGCGGTGCTCGACGCGTCCAACCTGACCCGCAACCTCTACCTCACGGCGCAGATCGCCGACACCGGCGTCCCCGTGGTCGTCGCTCTCACCATGGTCGACATCGCCCGGTCCCGCGGGGTCGACGTGGACGACGAGGCCCTCGGCCGCGCACTCGGCGTCCCGGTCGTGCCGGTCGTCCCCCGCAAGGGCCAGGGCGTCGACGCCCTCACCGCCGCGGTGCTGGCGGCGCTGGAGGACCACGGCGCGCCGCGGCCGGCCGGGCTCGGTGAGGAGTTCGAGTCGGCGCTGACCACGGTCTCCGGCGCGTTGCTCGCCGCAGGTGGGGCCGGACCCGCCTTGCGGTGGCGCGCGCTCGCGCTGCTCGAGGGCGGCCCGGGACCCGACGAGGTGCGGGCCCTGGCCGGCGAGGCGGCGGCCCGGCTGGTGGCCCAGGACGACGACGACGCCGCGGCGCAGACCCCCGCGGACGCCGCCGACGAGGTCGAGCTGCTGGTGGCGGAGGCCCGCTACGCCTGGGCGCACGAGGTGCTGGCCGCGGCGGTGACCCGCCGCGGGTCGGGCATCACCTGGTCCGACCGGGCCGACCGGGTGCTCACCTCCCGCCGGCTCGGCCTGCCGATCTTCCTCGCGGTGATGTGGGGCGTGTTCGAGGCGACGACCGCGGTCGCCGCGCCGCTGCAGAACGTCGTCCAGGACGTCTTCGACGGCCCGGTCTCCGGAGATGCGGGGTGGGTGCTCGACCTGGTCCACGCCCCGGACTGGCTGACCGGGCTCGTGCAGAACGGTCTGATCTCGGGGGTGGGGCAGCTGGTCAGCTTCGCCCCGCTGATGGCGATCATGTTCGTGCTACTGGCCGTGCTGGAGGACTCCGGGTACATGGCCCGTGCGGCGTTCGTGGTCGACCGCCTCATGCGCCTCATCGGCCTGCCCGGCAAGGCCGTCCTGCCGATCATCGTCGGCTTCGGGTGCAACGTGCCCGCCCTGGCCGGAACCCGCATCCTGCGCAACCCCCGCCAGCGGTTGCTGCTGAACCTGATCATCCCGTTCGTGTCGTGCAGCGCCCGCCTGACGGTGTACGTCCTGCTCGCCGGCATCTTCTTCGGCAGCCAGGCCGGAACCATGGTCTTCGCCATGTACGTGCTGTCGATCGCGCTGGTCATCGGCATGGGCTGGGTAATGCG
>JAVXWR010000765.1:0-14461 GCA_032230725.1 Actinomycetota bacterium | reverse complement strand
GGCGGCGGAGCCGGGACGTGGCCGGCGGGGGGACCGGACGGGCCCACCGGTGGACGGGGCGGTATCGGCCGGCCGGGCGGCACCGGGCCCGGCGGGACGGGGCCCGGGCGACCCGGGGGCGGGCCCTGCGAGGTCATCCCCATCTCCGGCGGTCGTACGAACGGGCCCGACGATCCTAGATGGCCCGGGCACGACGACGCCCGCGGGACGAGGGCCGGCCGCTGGCGGCCACTCCCCGCTCCCGCGGGCGTCGGGACGGACCCGGAGGTCCGGTGATCAGGCGGAGTGGTCCTCGGTGCCCTCGGCGGCCGGGGCCTCGTCGGACGCGGCGATCCCGCTGATGGCGATGCGCCGCGACTCGGGCTCGGCGTGCACGCCGATGACGCGCACGGTCAGGACGCCGGCGTCGTAGGAGGCGCTGACGGCCTCCGGGCCGACGTGCGACGGCAGCGAGAAGCTGCGGCGGAACGAGCCGTGGCGGGTCTCGCGGACGCCCTCGCCGGTGTGCTCGTCACGGCGCTCGCCGCGGATGACGAGCCGGTGCCCGACGACCTCGACGGTGACGTCGGCGGCGACGTCGACGCCGGGGAGCTCGAGACGCACGACGGCGTCGCCGCCGTCACGCACGACGTCGGCCGCCGGGACGTACCAGGCGGACTCGGCCGCGCGGGCCGGCGTTGCGAACCGGCGGAACTCGGCGCCGAAGGGCGCGAACGGGGACCGGGGGCCCCAAAAGGTCAGTGCTGCGCTCATGGTGGTTCCTCCTCGAATGAAGGTGGCCCGACCTTGCGGGCCGCTGACTCCGACAACGTGAGCCGACCCGACTCAATTCCCGGCCCTGTCCGGAACGGTCGTGGCCCGGGACACTGGCGGGCATGACGAGCAGCGAGCCCGATCCGGCGGCGTCCACCGAGCCCGCCGTCCCGGCGGCCGACACCCCGGCGGAGCCCGCCGACCACCCGATACCGGTGGACTACACCGACGCGGGCGTCCCGACCTTCGACTTCGTCCGCGACCGCATCCAGGGACGGGCGGCGACGGCGCTCGGTCAGGGCGAGCTGGACGCCGAGACCCCGGAGGGCCGCACGCTGGCCCAGCAGGAGGCCGACCGGGACGCGGCCGCGCGGGAACGGCTCGCACAGATCCGTCGGAGCATGGACGGCTGAGCCCGTCGGAGCGTGAACGGCTGAGCCCGTCCAGCTCGATGTGGGGGACCGCACACCCGCCGACCCAGGCGCCGCACAGCGTCCGTGGGGACGGTGGAGCCCGACGGCGGACACGGGGAGGTCGGGCATGGGCGTGGCGACGGTGGCGGAGCGGGGCGGGGACGTCCGCGCGGCGAGCAGCCCGTGGTGGTCGGCCTCGGCCCGCGGCCCGCGCCGTCACCAGGCGGACGCGACGGCGGGCTTCCACGGCCGCGGCGGACGGCTCGCGGTCGCGGTGGCCGACGGGGTCGGTGACTCGGCGGTGGCCGCGATGGCCGCACGCGCCGCGGCCGACCACGCGGTGCGGGTCGCGGCGCTCGACGGCCGGGCCGACCTCGCCGTGCTCGCGGCCCGTGACGTGCTGTTCGCCGCCGGACGGTCGATCGCCGGCGACGCCGCCCTCACCGTCGCCCTGGGCCCGGGCGCCGGGACGGCCGGCACGGCGTGGACAGTGGCCTGGGTCGGCGACTGTCGGGCGTGGTCCTTCGACGGCCGCGACCTGCACCTGCTGACCCACGACCACACCGTCGCGGCCGAGATGCGCGCCGCGGGCGTCGCGGTCGCCGGGCACCTCGAGCACGTCCTCACCACCAGCGTGCGTTCCGTCCGCGGCGCCACCGAGATCGGGCTGACCGCCGTGCCCGCGCCCGCCGCGCTCGTGCTGGCCAGCGACGGCGTCCACCGCGGCCTCGACCCCGCCCGCCTCGCCGGCCTCGTCGCCCACGTCCCCGCGCCGGCGCTCGCGCGCACCCTCGTCGACACCGCCCGGGCCGGGGGCACGCACGACAACGCGACCGCGCTCGTCGTCGCCGGCGAGTCGTCCCCCCGTCGCTGCGCTCGCCCGGCTGCGCCCGCACCCCGGCCCGCGATCCCGGCACCGCGGCGTCCCTGAGCCGGGCCACGGCAGACTGACGGCCGTGCACGCCCTGTTCGACCTCACCGCTGCCTACGAGCCGTCCGACGACGAGCGCCGCGCCCCCGTCCCGCCCGTTGCCGCCGTGCTGTTCGACTTCTCGAACACGCTCTTCCACATGGTCGACGCCCGGACCTGGCTCGCCCGGGTCGCCGCGGCGTCCGGTCGGCACCTCGACCTCGACGCCGTCCTGGGCGACGTCGCCGCGGCCGCGGCCCGCCCCGAGGTCGTCGCCGCCCAGGACGGGCGCGACCTCTCCGACACCGCGCACCGCGAGGCCATGCGCGCGTGGTTCGCCCGCGTCCCGGCACTCGCCGGCGCCGAGGACATAGCGGTCGACGTCCTGCGCGCACCCGACGGGTGGATCCCTTACCCGGACACCGCGGAGGTGCTCGAAGCGCTCGCGGCCCGGGACGTGCCGGTCGGGGTTGTCTCGGACATCGGGTGGGACATCCGCGGGCACGCCCGCGACGCGGGGATCGAGCACCTCGTGGGGTCGTGGACGCTGTCGTGCGAGCTCGGCGCCGAGAAGCCGGACCCGGCGGTGTTCCGCGCGGCGTGCGCGTCGCTGGGGGTCGACCCGCGGGCCACGCTCATGGTCGGCGACAACCCGGCCCGCGACGGCGGCGCGGCGGGGGTGGGGTGCCGCGTGTTCGTGCTGCCCACGGAGCGCCGGCTCGGTGAGCGGGGTCTGCGGGCCGTGCTGGACCTGGTCGGGCAGCCGGTCGGGACGCGCTGAGCCGGTCCGGCCCCACCCGCCCCGCCCCGCGCCGCCCGCCCCGCCCGCGAGGGGCACTCCACGCAGGTCCGACGGCTCGACGACCTGCCCCGTGTGCTGATGATCATGTGGGCACAGCGGGGCGGGAGCAGCCCGGGGCGGGGCGGGCGGGCCGGACAGGCGGACTCACCCGACGGCGGCGGCGAGCGCGTCGGCGAAGCGCTGCTGGCCCTGCGGGGAGCGGGCGAGGGCGGCGTCGCCGGGGTTGCGCAGGTTGGCGCACTCCACGAGCACGCTCGGCACCGTGGCGAGGTTGAGCCCGGCGATGTCGTCGCGCGCGTCGAGCCCCTCGCGCCCGATGTAGGTCGCGGGCGTGAACCCGGCGACGTGCATCGACGCGACCGCCGCGTCCGCCAGCGACCGGGCCGGCCCACGCTGCGCGGCGTTCAACGGCGGCGAGGAGTAGAGGACGTGGAAGCCGTGCCCGGTCGTCGGCCCGCCGTCGGCGTGCACGGAGATCACCGCCGCCGCACCCGCGCGCGCCCCGGCCGCGCCCCGGACGTCGACGCACGGCCCGACGCCGTCGTCGGACTCCCGCGTGAGCACGACCCGGTAGCCCCGCGCGCGCAGCCGGTCGGCCAGGAGCCGGGAGACCGCCCAGGTGAAGGCATGCTCCGGGTAGCCGTCGGCGGTGCTCGCGCCGGTCGTGTTGCAGGGCTTCGTGCCGCCGCGACCGTCCGGGACCGGGCGGTCGATGCCCGAGCCCGGCCCGTTGCGGCCATTGTGCCCGGGGTCGACGACGACCGTGGCGCCCGGCGCGAGCGGGAACGCCCCGGGTCGGGCGGTCGCGGCGGGCGCCACCGGGGTCGGGGCCACCGGGGCGGGATTCCCCGGCACGGCGGACGCCGGGGTCGAGGGCGGGCCCGGTGCCGGGGCGGCGGCCGGCGCGCTCCCGGGGGCCGCGCAGCTGCACAGCAGCGCGACGAGGACCGCGACCAGGACGGTGCGCGGCGGGCGCGGGAGGGTCGGCACGCGGAAGATGGTGACGGTGCCGGGGGCCTCGCGCGGGGACCTCGCCCGACCCCGTGTCGGGGGACGCGGGAAGAGCCCGTGTCGCGGACCTGCGCCGGGGGATGCCGGAACCGTGGCACCCACCATCCCCGAGGGCGTCGGCTGGACCGCGCTCGTCGTCTCCGCCCAGCGCGCCGCCGAGTTCCGGCGTCCCGACGCGCTCTTCCACGATCCGCTCGCCGAGGCCCTCGTCGAGCGTATCGGCGAGCACGCCGCCCACGTCCCCCCGCACGCCGACGACGAAGGCGGCACCGACCTCACCGAGGCGATGGGCGACTTCCTGCCGGTCCGGACGTGCTTCTTCGACCGCGTGATCGCCGAGCACCCGACGCCGCAGGTGGTGATCCTCGCCGCCGGGCTCGACGGGCGGGCCTACCGCCTCGAGCGGCCCGAAGGCACCGTCATCTTCGAGGTCGACGTCCCCGAGGTGCTGGCCTTCCGGGACGCGATCGCCGAGGGCCTGACCCCGACCGTCGCGCACCGCGGCGTCGGGATCGACCTGCGCGAGGACTGGCCCGCGGCCCTCCGCGCGGGCGGCTTCGACCCGCAGGTGCCGACGACCTGGCTCCTCGAGGGCCTGCTGATCTACCTGCCCGCCGACGCCGCCGACCTCCTCCTCGACCGGCTCACCGCGCTGTCGGCCCCGGGGAGCGCCGTCGCGGTGGAGTACACCGACCGCGATCCGGCCGCCGCGGTCTCCGACCAGGTCGGGTCGGACCCCGCCGTCACGGAGTTCGCCCGGCTCGTCGACGAGGGCCCGCCCGACACCCCCACCCGGTGGCTGGGTGCGCGCGGCTGGACGGTGGAGGAGGAGTCGACCGTGCGTGAGCAGGCGCAGCGGCTCGGACGACCGGTCCCGGAGCTCATGGACCCCGACCGGTCGGGGATGGACACCTGGCTCGCGCGCGCCCACCGCTGAGCACCGCAAGCACTACAGCGCCGGGCGGGCCCGTATCGCGGCGACGGCCCCCAGCACGGCGATCGCGCCGAGCCCGCCGTAGAGCAGCCGGGCCGAGACCACGGGGGCGCTGCCGAGCGCGACCGCGACGCCGGCGTAGGAGGCCCCCAGCGCGAAGGCCAGCATCTGCACCATCGTGATCGCGGCCGAGGCCCGGTCGCCCTCGCGGTCGTCGGCGGCCGTCCCGGCGCCCTCGTCCCCGACGCCGGGTGACATCGCGGCCGCCGACTGGTGCGGCCAGGCGATCCCGATCCCCACACCGGCCAGGGCGAGCGACACCGCCCACACCAGCACCGTCGCGGGCGCGGCGTCCGCGTGCTGGGTCACGGTGAGCACCGCGAAGCCGGCGACGACCACCGCGGGCCCGACCGTCCCGCACACCCGACCCCGCCCGACGCTCGCGCTGACCATCTCGCCGCCGACCCACCCGCAGGCCAGGGCCACGCCCAGGAAGCCCGCGACCACGGGCTCGAGGCCGCCGAGGCGCTGGGCGAACAGCGGGACGAACGCCTCCACGGCCGCGACGGCCATCATCGCGGCGATCGTCAGGTAGAGCGCCGCGAGCCGTCCCGCGCGGAAGGTCGCCGCGGGCAGGATCCGGCCGCCCTCGTCCCCGGCCCGGCGCTCCACGACCACCAGCCCCACGAGCAGACCGAGCGCGACGACGAGGCCCCCGACGGCCACCGCGAGCCCCCGGCCGGTGACGCCCGCCCCGGAGACCGCGAGGCCGGAGACCGACAGCACCGCCGCCGCCCCGGTGACGAGCAGGACCGAGGCCAGCGGGAACGGTCCCGGCGGGACGGTGGGCCCGCGCGAGGAGCGGCGCAGCCCGGCGGGCACCCCGGCCGCGACCGCCACGGTCACCCCGACGAGCACGACGAACGCCAGGCGCCACCGCCCCATCTCGGCGAACACCCCGCCCAGGGCGGGCCCGATCAGCAGCCCGACGCCCCACATCGCCGAGATCGAGGCGCTCGCCCGCGTCCACAGCCGCTGCGGCAGCGTCGAACGGATCAGCGCGTAGGCCAGGCCCGCGAGCAGCCCGCCGCCGAGGCCCTGCACGGCCCGCCCGACGAGCAGGACCGCCATGTTCGGGGCCACGCTGTCGATCGCGGTGCCGACGCCGAAGGCGACGAGCGCGAGGACGTAGGCCCGCCGCGCGGGCCACACCGCGAGCAGCCGACCCACCAGGGCGGAGGAGACGACGGCGGTGAGCAGGTAGACGGTGGTGACCCAGGCGTAGAACCGTTCGCCGCCGATCTCGGCGACGGCCGAGGGCAGCAGGCTCGCGGTGACGTACGTGTCGGTGGCGAAGAGCAGCACCCCGCCGCAGAGCACCGCGACCGTGCCGCGGCGCCCGGCCGCCAGGAGGTCCCGCCAGCTGCCCGTCGAGCCCTCCGGGTGCCCGGTGGTCGAGCCCCGCCGCGCTTCGTCTCCGGCCACCACGTGACCCGACGCTACGTCCCGGTCGCCCGGTGCGCCCGCGGCGTCGGGCCCGCGTCAGGGCTTGCGGGCCACCATCCCGACGGCGCAGCGCTGGGCCGGGGCGACCGGGCGCAGCTGCGGGCCGTCGGGCCACCAGTCCGAGACCTGCACGAGACCGGGCTCCACGAGCTCGAGCTGCGGCGGGACCATCGCCGCGATCTCCGCGCGGGTGCGGAAGAGTCCGGTGCCCATGGGGCTGTTGACCATGACGTGCTCGATGCGGCGCGCGACCTCGCTGTCCTCGTCCTCGGGGTCCAGGAAGTGCGTCAACACGACGAAGGAGCCCGACGGCAGCGCATCGACGTACTCGGCGACGATCTCGGCTGGCGTCGGGGTGCCGTCGTAGTGATGCAGGACGCCGAGCAGGAAGAGCGCGATCGGGCGGTCGAAGTCGAGGAACGAGCGCACGGTCGCGTCGTGGACCACCTGGCTCGGGGTGAAGATGTCCGCCGCGATGAAGAGGGTCTGCTCGTCGTCCTCGAGCAGCGCGCGTCCGTGGGCGATGACCGACGGGTCGTTGTCGACGTAGACGACCTTCGAGGTCGGCGCGATGCGCTGGGCGACCTGGTGGGTGTTCTCGGCCGTCGGGAGCCCGGAGCCGCAGTCGAGGTACTGGAGGACACCGGTCTCGGTCGCGATGAAGCGGGTGGCGCGGATGAGGAAGGCGCGGTGGTCGATGGCGAGTTGCGCCACCTCGGGGACCACGGCCTGCATCCGCGCGAAGACCTCGCGGTCGACGGCGTAGTTGTCCTTGCCCCCGAGCGTGGCGTTGTAGACCCGCGCGATGCTGGCCTTCTCCCGGTCGACCCGGACGGGACCGGGTCCCTCCGTGATCGGCTGCGCCGAGCGGGCCGTGCTTGCCATGCGTGTCCTCACTGGGTCGTCACCGTCGGGTCTGCCGCGGTCGCCCCGGCGAGGACGGCCTGTCGGGGCACGGTAGGCGCGGGGGCTCCCCGGGGCGGACCAGGGTCGAAGCGTACGAGAAACCCCCGACGACCTGTAGTCTCCCCGTTCCGGACCGTGAGGAGTGGGTCCGGAGCGACGGCCCACCCCGAGGGCGACCGGAGGACACCCGTGGCCAGCGAGCAGCCCGACCCCCAGGACGTTCCCGGGCCGGACGATCCCGGTCCCACCGCGCGACGGATCATCGTCGGCGCCCAGCTGCGCCGTCTGCGCGAGACGGCGGAGATCACCCGCGCGACCGCGGGCTACCACATCCGCGGCAGCGAGTCGAAGATCAGCCGGATGGAGTCGGGCAAGGTCGGCTTCAAACAGCGAGACGTCGAGGACCTCCTCTCGCTCTACGGCGAGCACGATCCCGCGCGGCGCGAGCACGTGCTCGAGATCGCGAAGCGCAGCAACGAGGCCGGGTGGTGGCAGCGCTCCGGTGCGGCCGTCCCCGAGTGGTTCTCGGAGTACGTCGGCCTCGAGTCCGCGGCGGTCCGCATCCAGACCTACGAGCTGCTCTTCGTGCCCGGCCTGCTGCAGACCGAGGACTACGCCCGCGCGATCGTCACCCGCGGGCACCCCGAGTCCGCGGACGCGACCGTGGAGGAGCGCGTCCGGGTCCGGATGAGCCGGCAGCGCCTGCTCGACCGTCCCGACGCCCCGCGACTGTGGGCGGTCGTCGACGAGTCCGTGCTCCACCGCCCGATCGGCGGCCACGAGGTGCTCGCCGGCCAGATCGACCACCTCGCCGAGATGTCCCGCCGCCCGAACGTCACGCTGCAGGTCGTGCCGAACGCGCTGTCGGGCTACGGCGGCGAGGCGGCCTTCACGATGCTCCGGTTCGCCGAGCCCGACGTCCCGGACATCACCTACATCGAGGGCCTCACGGGGGCGCTCTACCTCGACCGCCGCGTCGAGGTGGAGGAGTACACCCGCGTCATGGACCAGCTCACCATCGACGCGTACAGCCCCGAGGAGACCCGGACCCTGCTGGGCAAGCTGCGCGCCGGTCTGGGCTGACACCGCCCGCGACCGTCCCGACACGCAACGTCAGCCTGCACATGCAGATGCGCCGAGCCGGTGATACCGTCGATCGCACGGCACGCGGCACGTGCGACAGGACGAGGAGCTCGACCCATGCACACACCGGCATCGCGCCTGGTCGGCGCCCAGTGGCGGAAGAGCCGTTACAGCGGGAAGCTCGGCAACTGCGTCGAGCTCGCACCCGTCGGCGACAGCCGGGTCGCGGTCCGCAACTCCCGCTTCCCGGACGAGGCCGCGCTCCTGCTGACCCGCTCCGACCTCGGCAGCCTGATCGCGGAGGTCAAGGCCGGCGGTTTCGACGACCTGCTCGAGGGCGCGTGATGTCCTCGCTCCCGTTCTCCCCGGGCGAGGGCGATCGACCGGCCGTGCGGATGCAGTGGCTCACCTGCGCGCTCGACGGGCGCGACCACGCCGTCGTCGATCACGACCCGGACTCCGGCGCCCACCTCTCGGCCTGCGCCAAGACCGTCTGGGCCTGCTCACTCGCCAGCCCGCCCGCGGCGCGCTGCCTCGACTGCCTCGACGCCGTCGGCGAGACCGCAGGCACCGATCGGCGGACCCGGGTGCTCGCCCGCCTGCGCGGTCGCCGCGCCGCCTGAACCTCCGGCCGCGACCCGCTCAGGTCGTGGCCAGGAGGAACTCCTCGGCCCGCGTGACGCGCAGACCGTCGCGGCGCCCGGCGAACCACCGGGCGTTGATCTCGTCGGCGTCGAGGACGTGCACCTCCCGGAAGCCCGCCGACCGGGCGAGCGCGACGATCTCGTCCGGGGCGAAGAAGCTCAGGAACGGCGAGCCGGCGGCCGCGGCCCCGGCGGCGGAGACGTCGCGGAAGTGCCGCTCCTGCTCGCTCAGCAGCTCCGACGGCGGCTGGAAGGTCATCGCGACGGTGGATCCCGGCGCGAGGCGGGCGAGGCACGCCAGGGTGGCGGTGTTGGCCTCCCGGGTGAGGTACATGCTCACGCCGGTCGAGGACACGACGGCCGGACGCCCGGCATCGAGACCGACGGCGAGGAGCCCGTCCCACCAGGACCGCTCCGACTCGAAGTCGGTCGGCACGAAGCGCAGTCCCGGCGGCGTCGGAGCCCGAGCTCGGCGATGCGGCGCTGCTTCCACGCCGAGGTCCCGGGCCGGTCGACCTCGAAGAGGTGCTGGTGCGGGCCCAGGTCGGGGTGGCGCAGCGCGTAGGTGTCGAGTCCCGCGCCGAGCAGGACGTACTGGGTCACGCCGGCGTCGAAGCACTCCGTCACGAGATCGTCGACGACGCGGGCCCGGCCCACCATCCCGGCGCGGGCGCCCCGGGTGGCGTCCGGGTCCATGTCCGGGCGGTCGCGCCAGTCGGACTCGGGGTCGGCGAGCAGGAGACCCGGGGAGTCGTCCAGGACCGGGGGCGCCGCGTCGACCTCGAGATGGCGCGCACGCCACAGGGCGACCCGGATCGCGGTGTGGTCCGCCATCGCGTCGACCGCACTCACGACGCGGTCGGCGCCTGGATCGTCCACGTCCGCCCGTCGGGGTCGCGGACGACCATCTCGCGGGTGCCGTAGTGGGTGTCCTCGAACGGCGAGACGACCTCGAGTCCCGGGTCGGGGTCGAAGGCGTCCGCGTCGGGGATGCGCAGGACGAGCTGCGCGCCGGTCGGCCGGTCCTCGGGGACCTCGGCGACGAAGACCGTGGGGCCGTCCGCAGCGTGGAACTGCCCGGAACGGTGATCGGTCTCGAAGTCGAGCTCGAAGCCGAGGCGGGTGAAGAACCGGGCGGACCGGCCCCAGTTGTGGGTCTCCAGGAACACCGCGGTGATCCCGTCGACAGCGCTCATGACGGACCTTCCCGGTCGTCGGGCGGACCCTGGGCGAGGTGGGCGCGCAGGGCCTCCGCGACCAGCGCGGAGAGCGACTGCTCGGTCTCGAGGGCCCGGAACTTGACCTGCTTGATCAGCTCGACCGGCAGGTAGACGTTGAACTGCTTGACCTCGTCGGCCACGCTAGGATGCTAGCAAGCTAGGCCGCTGCTGGCCAGGGTGCGATGTGAGGATGAACCCTTCCTGACGTCAGGTGTCAGCAACGGTCCGTCGCTGACGACACCGGGTGTCAGGCGCGCAGCACCGGCGGCGCCGCGTCACCCCCGAGCGCCAGGACCTCGGCGAACCCCTCCACGAGGCACTGCGCGAACAGGTCCCGGTCGGTGATCGCGGCCGGGTCGAGGTTGGCGCCGACGCAGCACGTGTCGCCGTGAGTGAGCATCGTGATCATCGCGGCGCACCCGGGCCGGGGTGCGTAGGGGTACATCCGCTCCACCCGGCCGCCGGCGAGGTAGACCTCCTCGCGGATGCCCGGCACGTTCGACGCCTGCAGGTCGTTGCCCTTGGTGACGCCGCCGGCCACGGCCGCGATCACGGGGCCCGGCAGGCGCGCGAGCACCGGCGACAGCAGCCCTACGTCGTCGGCCGCCGGTTCCGCGCGGCCGCGCGCGACGTCGGCGGCCACCTGCGCCATCCGGACCGCGGGGTCCTTCTCGCCGATCCGGCCCGCGAGGCGCAGCGACGCGATCTTGTTGCCCCCACCCTCGTCCCCGGCGGCCCGCACCGAGACCGGGATCGCCATCCGGATCTCCTCGGCCGGTGCTCCCCGGGCCTCGTGGTAGCGCCGGAACGCACCGAGCAGGGCGGCGATGTAGGCGTCGTTGACCGTGCCGCCCGCGGCCTTCGCGGCGGTTCGCAACGGCGCGAACGGCAGGTCGAGCGCCACGAACCGCCAGTCGGGCCCGCGGGTCGCGAGCAGCGGGGAGGCGGCCGCGCCGGGGTCGCCGATCACCCGGATCGCCGACAGCCCGAACGCCACGGCGCCGCGGGCCTTCGCGATCGGGTCGCGCAGCGCCGCGCCGGCCGCGCGCAGGATGTGGGTCGGCACCGAGGCGAGCGCCTCAGCATCATGGCGGATCTGACGCCCGAGGGCCGACCACGGACCCGGTCCGGGCTCCTCGGCCGGGTCCGGCGCCGGCGGCTGCGGCTTGTCCGGGTCGGTCTCACGCCGGCGGTTGAGCAGCCCCGAGAACAGCGCCACGCTCCCGAGCCCGTCGGTCGTGACGTGGTGCAGCTTCAGCAGGTAGGCCGCCTTCCCGTCCGGCAGTCCCTCGATCAGCAACGCCTCCCACGGCGGACGGTGCCGGTCGAACGGTGACGCGGCGAGGCGCTCGGCGGCGGCGAGCACCTCGGGCCACCCGTCCCCCTCGGCCAGCGAGAAGCGGTGCAGGTGGCGGGACAGGTCGAAGTCGGGGTCCGGCGCCCACACCGGGGTGCCGAGCCCGAGCGGCGGCTCCACGACCCGGTCACGGAACCGCGGCACCATCCGCGTGGCCCAGTCGTGGGCGGCGACCAGCCGGGGCCAGTCCGGAGCGGTGTCGAGCAGGGCGAGGGCCACCATCGTCGAGCGCAGCGCGGGATCCGCCTCCGCGCGCCACATCATCGTCTCGAACGGCGACATCTCGTCGGCGTCGGCCCAGGAGAGCCCGGACTCCGTCACGGCCTGACCGCCTCCTTCTCCTCGGCGAGCCCGAGCGTCTCCAGGAACAGCCCGCGCACGTGCGCGACGTGCTCGTCGAGCGTCTCGACGCGCCACTCGTCGGTCTCGATCGGCGGGTGCACGACGACGCGCACGGTGCCCGGGCGCACCATCTGGTCGTAGCGCCACATCAGCTCGCCGGCGTTCTCCAGCACGATCGGCACCATCGGCACGCCCGCCTGCATCGCGATGTGGAACGCGCCCTTCTTGAACGGGCCGGGCCGGGGCGTCACCGAGCGGGTGCCCTCCGGCGCCATCAGCAGCGACGTCCCGCGACGGACCCGGTCGACGGCGGGCTGCAGCGCGTCGCGCGCCTGCCGGGTGTTGCCGCGCTCGACGAAGGCGACGTCGGCGAACGCGAAGAGCTGCCCGAACAACGGGATCTGCTTCGCCTCGGCCTTCGCGACGCCGGTGAAGTCGTGGCGCAGCATCGTCATGGCGACGATGGGGTCGAGCTTGCTCTGGTGGTTGAAGACGAACACCGCGGGGCGGTGCGACCAGAGGTGCTCGGCGCCGTCCACGTCGATCCCGACGCCCGCCACCTCCAGGGCGAACTCGGATCCGATCGATCCCGCCAGGTTGATCACGCGACGCCGCGAGCCGTGCAGCAGGCCCGCTCCGGCCGCCGCGGCCGTCGCCGTGGTGAACCCGCCGTAGAAGCCGAGGGTGCCGCCGATGGCCTCCAGCGGCGGGACGGCGCCGCGGGGCGCGACGGGCAGGTCGGGCCGCAGCCCGTCGGGCTCGCCCACCACGGCCGAGTGGCCGACGAGGTCGAGGACCGCTCGCTCGGCGGCGGGCCCGTAGGCGAACGCCGCACCGAGGTCGACGTCGTGCGTGTCGGCCCACGCGGCCACGGCGTCGGCGGCAGCCGCTCCGGCGCACACCGGCAAGGCGATCCCGCCGACGCGGTCGCCGTCGTCGGCCGTCGGGACGACCGAGACCCGGGTCGCGACGACGTCGTCGGCGCCCAGTTCCGCGGCGATCGGGTCGACCTCGGCGCGGGTGGCGCGGGAGACGAGCACGACGCGGTGCCCGCGCCGGGCGTGCGCGACGGCGAGGCGCCACACCTCGGGGTGCAGCCACGAGGCGGTCGTCGACCGGAACGTGCGCCGGCCCTCCTCGGCGACCTCCTCGAGCGAGCGTCCGTGTCGCGACCGCACGATGCGCTCGACGTCGGCGACGGTGACCTCGTCCGGCCCCGCGACGCCGGCGCGCACCTGCCCCGTGAACCGGTCCCACAGCGACGTCGGCGCCACGAACGGCGCCAGCGGGCACCCGGCCAGCAGGCCGCCGTCGACCACGACGAAGGCGGTCACGGCCGGCCCCCGCTCCGCGGCGGCGACGCGCTCGACGAGCCGGGTCTCGGCGGACGGGGACGAGCTCGACGTCATGCCAGCAGCTCCTCGGTCAGGCGGTCCTCGATGCGGGCCAGCTCGACGAGCCGGTCGCGCACGTCGGCGATCTCGTCGCGGAACGCCGCCCGGCCCGCCGTGGGGTCCGATCCGGCCTCGAGCAGGCCGCGGTTGTCGGCCAGGTCGAGCGCGGCGGTGTAGAGCTCGAGGGACACCGAGTCCGGGCGGACGACGCGGCCCTGGCGCAGCATCTGGCGCCCGAGCCCCAGGCACTCCTGCGCGACCGCCTTCGCGTCGGTCACCGGGCTCGCGCCGAGCGCGACGAGCTTCGTCGCCACCACCCACTGCGCGTCGACGAACGAGCGCAGCGTCCGCGGCGCGACGAGGAAGCGGGTCCGCTCCAGCAGCGCGCCGGCCGCGTCCCGGTCCGTGACGCGGTCGCGCCAGTCCGGGTCGACCAGCGTCGTCTCGGCCTCGATGTCGTCGGAGAAGCGCCGCTTCGACGGGAAGAAGAACTCGAACTTCAGCAGGTCGCGCAGTGCCACGGCGTCCTGCCACGCCGCCTCCACCGGGTCGGCGCCCGCCGGCGAGCGGGACGCCGCGAGCAGCGCGAGCTCGACGATCGCCCGGTCGACGAAGTGGTGGATGGCGCCGTTGCGGTAGAACGCCGCGACCCGGTGGCGGCCCTCGCGGATGGACCAGACCGTCTCGTCGCCGCCGTCGTAGCGCTCGACGACCTCGCCGGTCTCCAGCCGGTCCAGCGTCCGTTCGATCCCGTCGCCGGTGAGCTCACCCCGCGGACCCGGCCGGCCGAGCCGGTCGAGGTGGTCGAGCAGCGGCTCGGTCGAGATCCGGATCTGGTCGAGGGTGAGCGCCCGCCCACCGGTCCCGAGCAGCGCGAACGTCACCAGCGCCGTCGGGGTCGCCGGGGTTGCGCGGTTGATCCCGTCGCAGATCGTGAAGGCGACCTTCTCGAGCCGCACTCCGGTCTTCCCCTCCGGGGCGCCGTCCCCCGCCTCCTCCAGCGCCTCGCGCAGCGAGAACGGCTCACCGAAGCGCACCCGGGCGGTGCCGTGGTTGCGGGCCTGCCCGCGGACGTAGCGCGCGAGCCAGCCCAGTCCCTCGGCCGACTTGCCCGCCCCGCCCTGCTCGGCGGCCATCGCGTCGAGCTCGTAGAGGCGGTCGTAGACGATCGAGGTCGGCACGAGCT
>JAVXWR010000757.1:0-5795 GCA_032230725.1 Actinomycetota bacterium | reverse complement strand
AGCCGATGCGGATGAAGTCGTCCCCACCGAAGAGGTGGAGGATCCAGTTCGCGACCACCCGCATCCGCGTGCGGGTCAGTGGCAGGGCGAACAGGTGGTACCCGCGGGTCACGACCTGCGCCACTGCGCCCTTGAGCTCCAGGCCCAGCGGGTGCGCCACCGCCTGGGTGCCGCCGAGGTCCACGACGAGGCCCAGGTCGTGGTGCTTGTACTTCGTCAGCGGCCGGCCGCGCAGCGAGGCGATGACGTTATCCGCGACGGTCGAGGCCATCCGGGAGGCGTGCTGGGCGGTCGGCGGACAGATCGCCTCGGGGTCCTTCTGGGTGAGGTCGGGCACCGCCGCGCAGTCGCCGAGCGCGAAGACCCCGTCGTGGCCGGGCAGCTGCATGTCCGCGCCGACCTTGACCCGGCCACGGACCAGCTCGACACCGAGGTTCTTCACCAGCGGGCTGGAGGTCACCCCTGCCGTCCACACCAGCGTGCGGGTGGGCAGCGTGGTGCCGTCGGTGAGGGTCACCTCGGCCTCGGTGACCTCCTCGACGCCGGTCTCGAGCTTGATCTCGATCCCGCGGCGGCGCAGCAGGTCCAGGGCCTGCTCGCCGAGGCGCTGGCCCAGCTCGGGCATGAGCCGCGGCGCGATGTCGACCAGGGTCCAGCGCACCAGGCCCGGCTCCAGCCGGGGGAAGCGCTTGAGGGCTGACTCGGTGAGCAGCTGCAGGCAGGCCGCGGTCTCGGTGCCCGCGTACCCGCCGCCGACCACCACGAACTGGCATCGCGCGGCGCGCTCGGCGTCGTCGGTGGAGGCGTTCGCGAGCTCGAGCTGGGAGAGCACGTGGTCGCGGAGGTAGGCCGCCTCGGCGAGGTTCTTCATCCCCAGGGCGTGCTCGTCCAGGCCCGGGATGTCGAACTTGCGGGTGACGCTGCCCGGCGCGAGCACGAGCCGGTCGTAGGTCAGGTCGACGACGTCGCCGGAGATCTTGCGGACGATGCAGCTGGAGTGCTCGAGGTCGATCCCGACGACGGTGCCGGGGAGGCGGTGGGCGCGCTTGACGGCGCGGGGCAGCGACACCGTGACCGACTGCGCGGTGATCACGCCGGCGGCGACCTGGGGCAGCAGCGGCAGGTAGAGCATGTAGTCGTTCGGGCTGACCACGACGACCTCGACGTCGCCCCGGTCGATCTCGGCGCGCAGCTGCTTCTCGAGGCGTTTCACGCACTCCAGGCCGGCGAACCCTGCGCCGACCACGACGATTCGTTCCTGGGCCATCCCCGGACCTCCGTCAGGTGAGTCGACATCACATGGCCACGGGGTGTCCCGCGGCGCTCCTGCGGCGCAAGATGCCCGGCGTCGTCCGTCACGACACTTCACGGCGCGCCGGAGCCGAGCTGTGCTCGGATTCACGGACGCCGACGAGGACCCCAGCCCCCCGACGACGGGAGACCGCAGTGAGTGCCGTGCTGTTCACCGGGTTCCCCGGCTTCCTCGGCTCCGCCCTTCTGCCCCGCACCCTGCGCCGCGAGCCCGACGCGCAGGCGGTCGCCCTGGTGCAGGAGCGGTGGCTCGGGCGGGCCCGCGAGGCGCTCGCGGAGATCGAGCGGGACGACCCGACGATCGCCGGCCGCACCGACCTCGTCGTCGGGGACATCACGACGCCGGGACTCGGGCTCGACGAGGCCGTCCGGGCGCGGCTGCTCGACGGTCCGCTGGAGATCTTCCACCTCGCGGCGGTGTACGACCTGTCGGTGGCCGCGCCGATCGCGTGGCGGGTGAACGTCGACGGCACCCGCCACGTCGTGGACCTCGCCCGCGCCGCCGCCGACGGCGCGGGGCTGCGCCGGCTTCAGTACGTCAGCACCTGCTACGTCTCGGGCCGCTACGACGGGATCTTCTTCGAGGAGGACCTCGAGCTCGGCCAGCCGTTCGCGAACCACTACGACCACACCAAGCACGAGGCCGAGCGGATCGTCGCGAAGGCGCGCGACGCGGGGCTCCCCGTGACGATCTACCGGCCGTCGGTCGTGGTGGGCGACTCGGTCACCGGGAGGACCCAGAAGTTCGACGGCCCCTACTACGTGCTGCAGCTGATCCTGCGCCAGGGCGGTACCGCCCTGATGCCGCTGCCGCGGGGGGCCGACCGGGTGGCCTTCAACCTGGTGCCCTCGGACTTCGTCGTCGACGCCATCGCGGCGCTCGCGGGGCACGACGCGGCCCGCAACCGGACCGTCGCGCTCGCCCAGCCCGACCCGCCGACGGTGACGGCGATGTGCGCGGCGTTCGCCGAGCAGGCCGGACGGCGGCTGCGGACTGTGCCGACCCCGACCGGGCTGGCCGCGTTCGGGATCGACCACGTCCCCGGGGTCGGGCGGCTCTTCCGGGTGCCCTCGAGCACGCTGGAGTACCTCACCCACCCGACGCTCTACGACACGGAGGCGACGACGGCCCTGCTCGCGCAGGTCGGGGTGCGGTGCCCGTCGTTCGCCGAGCACGTGGGCCCGATGGTGGAGTTCTTCCGGGCGCACCCGGACGTGGGCAGCGCCGCGATGGTCTGACGCCGCGCCGGTCCGACCGACCCGCCGAGTACCCTCGCCGACGTGCCGGCGAGCGGGACACGGATCGCGCTGATCGACTCCGGCCTCGGCATGCTCCCGACCGCCGGCTGGCTGCGTCACCTGCGCCCCGACGTGCACCTCGACCTGTGCATGGACCCGGCCGGGATGCCGTGGGGCGCGCGCGCGGGCGAGTGGATCGTCGAGCGGGTCCTCGTCGCGGCCCGGCGGGCGATCGCCCGGGGTGCCGACGCCGTCGTCGTCCCGTGCAACACCGCGAGCGTCACCGCCCTGGTCCCGCTGCGCGCCGCGCTGGAGCCCGGGCGGCCCGTCGTCGGGACCGTCCCCGCGGTCAAGCCGGCGGCCACCTCCGGCCGGCCGTTCGGGATCTGGGCCACCGAGCGGACCAGCGCCAGCGCCTACCAGGCCGACCTGGTCGCCCTCTTCGCGACGCCGGGGCAGGCCACCACCGTGCCGTGCCCGGGCCTCGCGGACGCCGTCGAGGCCGCCGACCCCGGCGCGATCGCGGCCGCCGTCGGGATCGGTGCGTCCCGCACCCCGGGCGACGCCCACGGGATCGTGCTCGGTTGCACCCACTACCCGCTCGTCTCGGACGCGATCGCGGCCGCCCTGCCCGGCGTCCGGCTCTACGACAGCTCCCGCGCCGTCGCGGGGCAGGCGCTGCGCCGTCTCGGCCTCGACCCCGCGCCAGACGCGGAACCGGCCGGCATCTCGGTGCTGCTCTCCGGCGACGACGGCGACCTCCCGGCCACCGCCCGGGCCTATCCCGTCGGCCTCGCGCTCGCCGCGGCGGGCCCCGTCGACCCGGGTCTGCTCCCGCCCCCGGTGCGCGACGACGCCCTCGCCGGCACCGCCTGACCGTCAGCTGTTCAGGAACGCCTCGACCGCGAGCCAGACACCGAACGCGAAGAAGAGCACCGCGGCACCGATCCGTACGGCCCGGTCGGGAAGGCTGCGCCCGAGCAGGCGCCCGGCCGCGATCGCCAGCCCGTCGGCGACGACCATGCCGACCGTCGACCCGGCCCACACCCCGACGACGCCGCCCCAGCCGTGGTACTGCGTGGCGAGCGTGATCGTCGCGAGCATCGTCTTGTCGCCGAGCTCGGCGAGGAAGAAGGCGAGCGAGGCGGCGAGGACCGCCGAGCGGCCCGACCGGTCCGCCTTCTCCTCCTCGTCGCGGGACAGGTCGTCGCCCCGGAGGGTCCACAGCCCGAAGACGAGGAAGGCCACAGCGGCGGCGACGCTGATCCAGAACGTCGGCAGGGCGGCCCCGAGCAGGTAGCCGACCCCGACGGAGACGGCGTGGACCACGGCGGTCGCGACGGAGATCCCGAGCAGCACGGGCCAGGCCCGGTACCGGGTGGCGAAGGTCAGGGCCATCAGCTGCGACTTGTCGCCGAGCTCGGCAACGAAGATCACGCCGAAACTGACGCCCAGGGCGACCAGGAAGAGGCCCACGAAGGTCCTTTCGCTCCTGCGGGCCGACCGTGGGTGCGCGGGCGCATCTCCGGTGCGACCCGCTCCTGCGGGATCGGCACCGAAGGTCTCGCCCGCCACCGGCATCCGGTGGCCGCCGCGACCGGATGACCGCCCGGAACCGGACGGCGATCAGCGTGTCGACCGCGGCGTTGGGAGCTACTCCCCTTCGTTCGAGGTCGACGCTAGCACGCACGGCGTCCCGGTCTCCGCGGCCTGGATCACGCTGCCCCCGCTCGTCGCCCTGTCACGGCGTGTCCTCGACACGACATGCCGCCACCCTCTCGGGCGAGCGTCCATCGGGGGCCGGTCACCGAGCGCCCCCGATCGGGCGACGGATCCAGCTGGTCACGTGAGCTGGCACACGACATGATCGGCGTCACGCTCCCGTTCGGAGTAATCGCACCGCGGTCGACCGCCGAACGGGTACTTCGCGCTCCTCCCCTGAGGGGGTGGGCGTCCGAGAGGAGGCGTGATGCCGGATCCGACGCTGCGTCCGGTGGCACGCACGGCCACGCACTCCCCCGCCCGCGTCGACGGTCCGCCGGCGGGGCCGATCGAGATCGACGTGCGCACCCGCCTGTTCACCTGGATCACCGACCGGGTGGGCGCCATCGCGATCAGCCGCATGAGCGCCGACGACCTCGCCCGGGCCCGCAGCCGCCGGCTCTCGCACAACGTCGTCACCTCGCGCGTCTTCGGGCCGATGCCCGAGGACGTCTCGCTGACCGACCTGCGCATCGCCGGGCCCGACGGTCCGTTGACGCTGCGGCTCTACCGCCCGCACGGCCCGCTCCCGGCCGGGCGGCACTCCGACCAGGGCCTGCCCGTCGTCGTGAACTACCACGGCGGCGGCGGCTCGCTCGGCAACCTCGACCAGTCCGACTGGCTGTGCGCGCACGTCGCGGTCCGTGTGGGCGCCCTCGTCGTCTCCGTGGACTACCGCCTCGCCCCCGAGCACCCCTACCCGGCGGCGCGCGACGACGGGTACGCCGCGCTGTGCTGGGCGGTGCGCCACGCCGAGGCCCTCGGCGGACGGGCCGACCGGGTCGCCGTGATGGGCGACAGCGCGGGCGGCAACCTCGCGGCCGTGGTCTGCCTGCTCGCCCGCGAGGCCGGGCCGGTAATCGACGCGCAGGTGCTGCTCTACCCCGTGGTCGACCTGACCTTCGACGCCCCGTCGACGACGGCGTTCGAGCGCGGCCCGATGCTGACCCGCGCGGACATGGACGTCTTCCGCACCAACTACCTCGGCGAGGGCGGCGACGCGAGCGACCCGTTCTGCTCCCCGCTGCGCGCCCCGGACCACCGCGACCTGCCGCCGGCGCTGGTCATCACGGCCATGGTCGACCCGCTGCACGACGACGGCGTGGCCTATGCGGAGCGCCTGCGCGACGCGGGCGTCCCGACGCGGCACTCCGACCACGCCCGCGCCGTGCACGGCTTCATCTGCTTCCCCGGCGTGTGCCGGGCCGCGGGCGAGGCCCTCGCGGAGATCTGCGAGGAGCTCGCCACGCGGCTGGCCTGAGGAGCTCGGGCCTACATGTAGAGCCCCCCGTTGACGTTGTAGACCTGCCCGGTGATGTAGCCCGAGTCGGGGTCGGCGAGGAACTCGACGACGCGGGCCACGTCGTCGGGCTGGCCGAGCCGCCCGACCGGGACCTGGCTGACGATCGCGTCGATCGCCTTCTGCGGCACCCCGGCGACCATGTCGGTCTCGATGTAGCCCGGCGCGACGCAGTTGGCCGTGA
>JAVXWR010000713.1:0-2707 GCA_032230725.1 Actinomycetota bacterium | reverse complement strand
TGCTCGCCTCCCGGAGCGGGACGAGGCGGCCGGCCCTGCCCAGCCCGAAGGGAACGTGATCGTCCTACCGGGGTCAGGTCGGGCCACGACGGCGTCTGCCGTCCGCGGCCGCGTGGCTAGGTCACCTCGTCCGGCGCGGTGAGGGCCAGCCCCAGGAGCAGGCGGTCGCGGGCGTCGGACGGTCGCCGGCCGGTGAGGGCCTCGAGGCGGGCGAGGCGGTACATCACCGTGTTGCGGTGGCAGTAGAGGGCGCTCGCCGCGCGCGACGGCGAGCCGCCCGCGTCGAGGACCGCGCGCAGCGTCTCGATCAGCGTGCGGCGCTCGCTCTCGGGCAGGTCGAGCACGCCGCCGAGCGCGGCGCGCCGCAGCCGGGGCGCGAGGTCCGGCGCCTCGGCGAGCAGGGCCTCGGGGAGCCGGTCGTCCAGCGCGGCCGCTGCGCCCCGCCCGGCCGGCAGGGTGCCGGCGGCCAGCCGCGCCCACCGGTGCGCGACGTCGAGGCGGGCCAGTCCGCGCACGGGCGGCGACACCCCCACCGGTCCCGACGCGCGACGGCCGAGCGCGGTGACCACTGCCGGGAGCGCGGCGGCCGCGTCCTCGGGCGGCACGACGACGCCGACGATCTCGGCGGAGCGGGCGTGCCAGAGCGACGGTGCGATCCCCGCGAGCGCCTCGGTCGGCGCCGGGAGCGGGTCCTCGTCGGCCCCGTCGGAGGGGGCGACGACGCAGAGCAGCTCGGCGTTCTCCCGGATGTCGAGCAGGCGGGCCGCGTCGCGGGCCACGGCCGGCTCGTGCCCGCGCCCGGCGAGCAGCCCTTCGAGCACGGCCCACCGGCGACCGAGCTCGAGTCCGCGCAGGCGGGCCTCCTCGCGGCGGTAGGCGTCGACCAGGCGGTCCGAGCTGGCGTCGAGGATGCGCCAGACGTCGTCGGCGACGACGAGCAGGGCGGCGTCGTGCACCCCGTCGAGCTCGTTGCGCGACAGCTCGCGCATCCGCTCCCACACCAGCCGCCCGCACTGTCGGTAGGCCCGCAGCACCACCTCGAGCGGCACCCCCTGGCGGGCGCGGCGCCGCCCGGTGTCGACGGTGAGGGCCGCGGCGTGGGCCCCGGGCGGGAGGTCGCCGGCGAGCTGGGTGAGCATCCGTTCGAGGCTCGCCCGGCAGGTGGCCCGCAGGTCCTCGCGCACGGGCACCCCGAGGACGTCGTAGACGTCCTCGCGCTCGAGGAGCCGTGCGGTCAGGCGGTCGGCGAGGTCGTCGACCTCGGCCAGCAGCGCCCGGCACAGGACCGTGAGCGTCTCCCCGGCGGCGCCGGTGGGAAGTGTCGGGACGGCCACCGCAGCAGCATGCCGTGCGACGCGCTGTGCGGTCCACGTCACATGTTGTGCTCTCCGCCCATACCGCCCGCCGGGTGCGCCGACGACCCTGGACGGGGTCCCGACTCCGACGATCGGGGCCCGCAGCGCCGCGGCAGGAAGGAACCGGACATGGCAACGACGGGGACGGGTGCCTCGACCGCGCTCGACCGGCGGGAGGTGCGTCGGACCTCGCTGGTGAGCCTGCTCGGCTCGACGATCGAGTGGTACGACTTCTTCATCTACGGGACCGCGGCCGCGCTGGTCCTCAACACGGCCTTCTTCCCGGGCGCCGACCCCTTCATCGGGACGCTCGCCGCGTTCAGCTCGTTCGCGGTGGGCTTCCTCGCCCGGCCGATCGGCGGCATCATCTGGGGCCACTTCGGGGACCGCATCGGGCGGAAGAAGGCGCTCGTCTCGGCGCTGTTCCTGATGGGCGCCTCGACGACGCTGGTGGGCTTGTTGCCCGGCTACGCGACGATCGGCGTGGCCGCCCCGATCCTGCTGTTCGTGCTGCGCATCGTGCAGGGACTCGCCGTCGGCGGGCAGTGGGGCGGCGCGGTGCTCATCGCCACCGAGTACGCGCCGCCGCACCGTCGGGGCTTCTACGGCAGCTTCCCGCAGCTCGGGGTGCCGATCGCGGTGATCGTCTCGAACGGGATCTTCCTGGGCCTCGAGGCGGGTCTGGGCAAGGAGGCGTTCGTCGCGTGGGGGTGGCGCGTGCCGTTCCTGCTGTCGGTCCTGCTCATCGGCGTCGCCCTCTACGCCCAGCTGCGCCTCGAGGACACCCCGGCGTTCAAGCAGATCCAGGCGCAGGGCGCGGGCCGGCGGCGCTCGCCGGTCATCGAGGTGCTGCGCTCGCACCCCAAGCAGGTCGCGCTGGCCGCGGGCTCGTTCATCGCCGTCAACGGCGGCTTCTACATCTTCGTCGTCTACGTGCTGTCCTACGGCACGAAGACGCTCCACCTGCCCGAGTCGACGATGCTGATCGGCATCCTCGGTTCCAGCGCGGTCAACCTGGCGCTGATCCCGCTCTTCGCGCTGCTCTCCGACCGGATCGGACGGCGGCCGGTGTACCTCGCCGGCGCGATCGGCACCTGCGTCGCCGCGTTCCCGGTGTTCTGGCTGATCGACACCCGCTCCACGTTCCTGATCTTCCTCGGGCTCCTCGTCGGCGGGATCGCCAACTCCGCCATGTACGGCCCGCAGGCGGCGCTGTTCGCCGAGCTGTTCAGCGCCGAGGTGCGCTACTCGGGCGCGTCGCTGGGCTACCAGATCGGCGCTGTGCTCGGAGGGGGACTGGCTCCGCTCATCGCGGTCTCGCTCTACCAGGCGACCGGCACGTCGGCGTCGAC
>JAVXWR010000589.1:0-5651 GCA_032230725.1 Actinomycetota bacterium | reverse complement strand
GACCAGCTCACGCCCTCGGAGACCGACGAGGAGCCCTGACTCATCCCGCGGTGACGATCGTCTTGGTGGCGTCGCCCAGGACGTGCTCGCGCAGGGCCGCCGGGGCGTCCTCCCAGGGGGCGACCGTCGTCGTCACGTCCTGCGGGCGCAGGCCCCGGCGGGACACGAGGTCGAGCACGGCCGGGATGACGGCGCGGGTGTGGGCCCGCCCCAGGTGCAGCGTGACGTTGCGGGCGAACATGAGCCCGGCGGGGATGCGCACGCCGCGGTGCAGAACCCCCGCGCAGCTGCAGACGCCGTCGGGGGCGGTGTGGGCCAGCGCGGCCCAGAGCCCGCGCGAGGACGCGCTCATGTCCAGCGTCAGCGGCGCGCCCGGACGGCCCCGCAGCTCCGCCGGCGGGATCGCGGTCAGCCCGAGGCGCTCGGCGTGCGCGCGGACCCCGGGTCGGCGGTCGACGAGCGTGACGCGCCGCGCCCCGAGCAGCCGGGCGACCTGCCCGGCGTAGAGGGGACTGCTCGCGCTGAACACAGGCCGGCGGCCGAGCCCGGCCACGATGAGCACCTCGGCGTCGGGGTCCCGCTCGAGGACGGCAGGCAGGTGGGGGGCGATGTGCCGGTAGCCGTCGCACACGGTGTCCGCCACGCTCGCGACCGACACCGGGTCGACGCCGTCGGGCAGGCCGACCAGCATCGCGTCGGCGAAGGGGACGGTCAGCCGCTCGCTGAACACACCGCCCCAGTGCCCGCCGGCGACGCCGAAGCCGTACATCGAGATCGGGGGCACGGCCCGGCAGTTGCCGGTCAGTCCCGCGCGGCAGGCGGCACACTCGCCGCAGCTGATCTGGAAGGGCACGACGACGCGCTGCCCCGGCTGCACCGTCGCCACGTCGGCGCCCACGGCGAGCACCTCGGCGACGCACTCGTGGCCGAGCTGCAGCGGCAGCGGGAACGTCGTCCGCCCGAGGGCGAGGGGCCGGTCCATGTCGCAGGTCGCCATCGCGAGTGGCCGCACCACCGCGGCGCGCGGCGCCGGTGCCGGCGGCTCGGGGACCGACACGAAGCCGACGCGGCCGCCGGGGCGGACCACCAGGGCGCGCATCCGCGGGCGGGTGGGACGACGGCGCTGGGCGAGGCGGTCGCGGCCGTCGCGGATCAGCCGGTCGCGGCGGCCGGCGGCGTCGCGCTCCAGGGCCGCCGTCCCGGCCGCGGCCGACATCGGGCTCAGCATCGCCGCGAGGTGACCCGTCCAGCCCCGCGGGCGGTGGCGCACCGGCTCGTGGGTCCTGCGGTCTGCGAGCACGATGCCCTCCAGACTAGGTAGATCGCTCTAGCGGACGGTATCGTGCGCCGCCTCGGGGGACAACGGCGTCGGGAGGCGGGGACGGGTCGCCGTCACGGCCGTCCTCGGCAGTCGCCGGCCTCGACCAGTGCGGCGGTGATGAGCGCTCGGGCCGTCCAGACCAGGACGTCCTCGGCGTCGGGGTCCCCGAGCTCGGCGGCGTCGCGGGTCCACAGCACCATGTCGGAGCCGAACAGGGGGGTCAGTGCGGCGGTGAGCCGGGCGCGCGTCACGTCCGGGGTCTCGGGGGGGAGGTCGGTGAGCAGGTCGGCGATCCAGCGATCGCGCTGCATGAACGTCCTGCGGGAGACCCCGCGCCGGCGGCTCTCGGCGGTCAACGACGTCGCGAGCACGGCCCGGAGCTCGCGCTCGTGGGCGAAGGCCCAGCGCGCGGTGGCCCGGATCAGCGCCTCGGCGCGGTCGGCCAGTCCGGTGGCGGAGCCGTGGGCGCGGTCGGGGCCGTCGGCGTCGACGGCGGGTGGTGGCAGAAGCACGTCGGTCTCGGTGGGGCGGGTGGCCCACACCAGCACCGCGTCGTTGCTGGGGAGGTGACGATAGGCGGTGGCGCGGGAGACCCCGGCACGAGCGGCCACCGCGGTGACCGTCAGGGGGCCGTCCTCACGCAGTTGCGCCCGGGCGGCCTCGGCCAACCGCTCGCGCATCCGCTCGGACGCAGCCGAGACCGGTAGGGACGCGCGGTGAGCATCATCCATCCGGCCGATGATACGGCCGTCTCGTTCTGAGACGCTCGTCTCACAACGAGATCACCGTCTCATCGAGGAGCGTTGCGATGCCGAGTTCGCCGGGTCCGTCCGTCGCCCTGCTGGGTCCCGAGGACGGCGAGCTGCTGCGCGCCGGGCCGGTGGTGCACCGGGTGCTGGAGGACGGCACGGTCACCGACGGCCGGCTCGGCGCGATCGAGGTCCGCATGCCGGCGGCGTGGCCAGGTCCGCCGCAGCACGTCCACCGGGCCCACGACGAGGCGTTCTTCGTGCTCGCCGGCGCTGTCCGGTTCTCCAGCGCGGAACGCACCCACGTCGTGGGCGCCGGAGGGTTGTTCGTCGCCGGCATCGGCACGCCCCACACCTTCGGCAACGCCGATCCGGACGAGCCGGCGCGCCTGCTGCTGACGGTGACCCCCCAGCGCTACGTCGGCTACTTCCGCGAGTTGGCGCAGCTGGCTCCGCGCGAGGGCGGGCTGCTGGATCCCGAGGAGGTCCGCGCACTGATGTCCCGCTACGCCACCGTCCCGTACCCGGAGCGATACGGGGACTCCTGAGCGCGGGCGGGAGCTGGTCCGGGGTTTGCCTGCCCATCTCCTCCGGGGACAACGCAGCGGTTCCTCGATGAGACCGGGGCCCAGGTCCCGGCGACGGCGACCGACCGTCCCCCCCGTCGTCCTGCCCGGGAGCGTGCCGTGTCCGACCTCATGACCTTCACCCGCGAGTTCGTCCGGTCCCCGTGGACGACGGCCTCGCCGTTGCCCACGTCGACCGCGGCATGCGAGGTCGCGCTCGTCCCCCTCCCGGCCCACGGTGACCCGGTCGTGCTCGAGCTCGGTGCGGGCGCCGGGGCGACCAGCGCGATCGTGCAGCGTCGGCTCGGGGGGCGCGGGCGCCACATCGCCGTGGAGATCAACCCGCGCCTCGCGTCCGTGCTGTCGCTGCGGCACCCGGGCGTCGAGGTGGTGTGCGACGAGGCGGTCCGCGCGATGGCGGATCTCGCCGACCGCGGGACCACGGTCGACCTGGTGTTCAGCACGCTCCCCATCAGCCTCGCCGAGGACCGCTCGTTCCTCGTCGCCGCCGGGACGCTGCTGACGCCGACCGGTGCGCTCTCGCAGGTGCAGCACAGCTGGACGCGGGTCCTGCCGTGGGCGAAGGCGGCCGAGCGGGCGCTGGCCGAGGCGTTCGAGGAGGTCGTCGTCAGCCGGACGATCTGGCGCAACGCACCCCCGGCCACGGTGACGATCGGCCGCCGGCCCCGCGCGTGAGCCGCGCGCTGCGTCGGCGGGTGCCGTGGGCGCCGCCGGACTCGTGGCAGTGCGGGGAGTCGCCGACGGCGATGGTGGCCGTGCCCGGTCTCGGGCTGTCGGTCGACGGGTGGCGCGGACCCGGGCTGGTGCTGGCCGGCCGGCAGGGGACCGGCTTCGCCGCGGTCGCCCTGCCCGCCCACGGCCTCCCGGCCCGTCGTGGCGACCCGCTCGACCCCGCCACGTCGGCCGGTCGACTGCTCGCCCGGCTCGACGAGCTCGGGGTGGGCCGGGTCGCACTGCTCGGGCACTCCGCGAGCTGCCAGCTCGTGACCGAGGCCGCCCGCCGCGAGCCGGAGCGGGTCACAGCACTCGTGCTGGTGGATCCGACCACCGACCCGCGGGCCCCGACGTGGCCCCGGCTCGCCGCCCGCTGGCTCGCGACGGCGGTCCACGAGCGGCTCGGGCAGGTCCCGCTGCTCGTGCGCGACTACGGCCACAGCGGGCTGGTGACCTTCGCACGGGCCATGGACTCCGCCCGGCACCACCCGCTCGCGCCGACCCTGGCCGGGCTCGACCACCCGGTGCTGCTCGTGCGCGGGCCGCACGACCGGGTCGCCCCGCAGGCCTGGCACGACGACCTGGTCGCCCTGCGTCCGGGCATCGAGGCCGTGACCCTCCCGGGCGGCGGGCACATGGTGCCGATCACGCACCCGCACGAGCTGGCCGCAGCGGTCGGGCCGTTCCTGGCCCGCTACGCCGCGCCGTCGTCCTGACCGGGGCCCGGCCTCAGCGCTCCCGTTCGAGGTGCGCGCGGACGGCCTCCCCGTCCTCGCTGAGCCACCCCTTGCTGCGGGCGTGGGCGAGCATGGCGTCGAAGTCGGCGTCCCAGCCGTCGGGGACGCGTCCCGCGGCGAGCCGACGCAGCGTCGCCACCGGGATCATGACGTGCGCGCCGTCCTGGAGGAGCTCGCCGGCCTCGTGGTCGGCCAGCACGGCGGCCAGCCGATCGGCCGTGAGCCGCTCGCGGTAGGAGGCGTAGAGGTCGGTCGTCACCTCGGGCTGCTGGAGGGCGACGCCGTCGCTGGCGATGGTGAGGTACATGGCGCTCCTCGGGTCGGTCGGGCGGGCCGGGCGTGGTGCCGAGTCTCCCCGACCGGTGGGCGGTCAGGTCGCCGCGTCGTCCGGCTGCTCGTCCGGCCACCGCACCGACGGGTCCCGCGCCATCACCTGGCGGGCCTCGACGCGTCCGCGCTCGACCTGGGCCGCGGCGTAGTCCGGGTCGAAGAAGACCAGACTGAGCAGCTCGTTGCGCCCGGCGCCGTCGCCTCCCGCCGCGAGCAACCGCTCGATGCCCCAGGTCCCGTCCCACGGTCCACGTCGTCGGGAGCCGTAGGCGCCGGCCGCGAGCCCGGCCAGCTCGCCGTCGGGCGGGGCGATGACCCGGAAGGGGATCGGGCGGGGCGGCCCCCCGTCGGGCCGCGGGTGGGGCGCCAGCGCGTGGATCAGCGTGTTGTGCCGGCGCAGGGCCTCGATGTCGTCGCCGAGCGCGTCGGTGAGGACCGCCCGGACCGAGACCGCCGCGGCGAGGTCGATGTCGGGCTCGGGTGAGGGGCCCTGGTCGGGGATGTCCTCCGGGTCGAGGGAGTGACCGGAGATCACCAGGAGTTCCGAGACGCCGAAGCGCAGGGCCGCCTGCAGCGGCGCGTTGAGGCGGACCCCGCCGTCGACGTACCAGCCCGCCACGTGCCGGGTGTGGATGCGGACCGGTGGGAAGAGCGCGGGGATCGCCGCGGAGGCCAGGAGGTGCTCGATCTCCACGCGGGTCCCGACGACGTCGGTCGCGTACATCTCGTCGCCGGTGGGCTGTTCCCCGGCGACGAAGAGCCGGGTCCGCGCCGCGGCGCCCTGTGGGGGCACGACCGTCGCCGCGACGCCCAGCGACCGGATGCGTGGACCGCCGACGAGGGCGTGGGTCGCCGCCGGGTCGAACCTCGCCTCGGCGACGGCGCGCAGCGGCGCGACGTCGAGGACGCTGGAGACCCGGCCGGCCGGCAGCCCGAGCGCGCGGCCGGCGAGCATCGCACCGGTGCGGGGGAGGGTGAGCACCGGGTTCCGGTAGACCTCGTGCACCTCGCGCCACACCTCGGCGACCTTCTCGCCGGAGGCCGTGCCGTGGTCGGCGAACTGCGCCAGCAGGGCGACCGTGATCGCCCCCGAGCTCGTGCCCAGCAGCACCAGCGGCCGGTCGGGCGGGAGTACCCGCATCACCTCCGCGACCGCGCCCGCCTCGTAGGGCCCGCGCGCGGCGGCCCCCGAGACGACCAGACCCAGCGGCCC